>NZ_OSDX01000067.1:0-22082 GCF_900382755.1 Vibrio sp. Evd11 | reverse complement strand
ATGTGGCTACCGATGTATTGTTGAACACGGAATGTACAGCAAAGATCAACACGCCCTAGTTATGTTATAACATAACTAAAAATCACTCTTACTGCCAATAACGAGCGTATTGGTAAAAGGGGGACGATAAGCATGTATCAAGGAGATGACGTAATGAATGCCGTGTTAACCAAGCGTTTGACAACCAATAGCAACCAGCCACTTAATATTAGTTCGGCTGTTAGTATCAAAGATCAGGCGAGTTACAAGGCATGCGTTAGTGCTTCGGAGCAGCCCACGGTATTAGCCGACATCTATCAAAGCGACATCAACATCGCGATTTGGCAGCGTACATTTGATGCTGACTTAACAAGTGCCATTGGTGAGTTTATCGCGTCGAATCCAAACTTTAGTAAGTCTGTTAGCGTGTCACCCGACAACGCTTTTGAGAAATTAGAGTTTGCGACTGACGGAACGGCTTCTAAAGCGCTATTAGAAAATATGGCTGAGCTGGTGGATATGTTCTGTTGTTTGTTCGAGCTTGAAGAAGTAGGGCTGCGTCTAGCCGTTCTGAATAAAGCGATGTGTCCCCGTTTCCATTTTGACCAAGTACCTTGCCGCTTAGTGACGACTTATCATGGTGTCGCGACGCAATGGTTACCTAACTATGTGGTTGATCGTTCGAAGTTAGGACGAGGAGCCAACGGACAGCCAGATTGTGCTTCAGGCTTATACACTCATGAATCTGATATTCAACAAATGGCGAGTGGTGATGTGGCGCTATTGAAAGGGGAGCGCTGGAGTGGCAATGATAATGCGGGCCTTGTTCATCGTTCTCCCGTTACTTCATCTGACGAGACGCGATTGTTGCTGACATTAGATTTCGGTTAGTAAGCGTTTTATGAGATGAGATGAGATGAGATGAGAGGAGCAAGCGGCTAAGTGCAGCTTGCTCTTATTCATTTAAGCGAAGACGCGGATACGGTGTCCGTCTGGATCAACAGCAAGGAAGTTGATGCCGTAAACCGACTCTTCTGGATCTTGTTCAAACTGAATGCCTTTCTCTTTCCATGCTTTATAGAGGTTTTCCAGTGTCTCTTTATCAGCAACAGGCATTGAGAGCTCAGTGCCGCCACCCTTGATTGTGCTTGCTGGCGTTAAAAAGTCAGACTGCTTAAGTGTAATTTTAACGTTGTCTGCAAAGTCTAGAACAGCAAAGGTCGGTGATAGAAGCTTTGGTTCGCAATCAAATGCTTTTGCATAAAAGCCCATGCTGCGATGAATGTCTGTGACATAAAGAACAAATGAATCAATGGTAAACATAATAGCTCCTGAACTGTTCAATTGGATTTGCCGTGTTGGTTTCAGTTAACTCGGCTTTTGTGTTGAACCCGATTTGGGACCACAGCAATGTATCGAAACCCTGTGACAGTTTTTGTCAGTAGCGAATCACTTTATCTGCAATGCCTTCCATGTTCTGCCAATCTTTGATCAAGTCATGGCGCGTACGTTGGTACTTTTCTTCAAGTATTGTCCATTCGGCAATCCTGTCGAGCCTGAAGTTACGATACGCACTTCGTACTTCACACCAAGCAACCAAAACATAGTGCTGTTCGAATAAGCCAATCAACATCGGCCAAACGATTCTTGAACTCACATTAGCTTTTGCGTCGGTGTAATGGAGCTCAGCTTTGTTCTGCTGCTTAATTGCTAGCTTGATGTCTGACAGTTCGATGGCTAACTCTGCAACCTCAATGATTGAAGCAACACGCACAATGTCTTCACTGCGTTTGGCCTGGTGGTCAGCAGGTAACACCGCAGAAATCTTGGCAATGGCATTTCTAGCTGACTCACTGAATTCCCCATTGGCTTGCTTGGCGACCCATTCAGCGCCAAGCCGTAACGCTTCCAATTCTTCCGTTGAAAACATCATTGGTGGGAGAGTGAAGGTAGGTTTCAATTGATAACCCACTCCCGCTTCACCATCAATTTCAGCACCTTGCGCTTGAAGCGTCACGATGTCTCGATAAAGGGTGCGAGTACTTACATTGAGCTCGCTAGCCAAGTAGTCGGCAGTAACTGGGTATTTATGGCAACGTAATAGTTGGAGCAGGTCAAAGAGACGTTGGCTTCGGGACATGGGAAAACTCTGAGTACATAACGAGGTATAAGATTAATGCATTGATAACGTGAGCGCTATTTTGGTTGATGATAAATGAAGTGAGAGGCATGGCACGTAAATTCCCTTTATTGATATTGAACCTTAGCGTATATCGTTCGTTCTTGTGAGTTGATTTGGATCTGGTTTCTGGTTCACATATATCGATAATACAACAGGTTAGCCCGTTCTATTATTTATTTTAATGTGTAAAATATATTGGCTTGCTACCTCATGGGAACGGTTCTGTTACCCACGGTTATTTATACAAAAATTATAGGTTTTCTATGTTAAAGAAACTCTCGCTTAAGAATAAGCTGGCGATCTCTGCCAGTATGGCCATCATCCTGGGGGGGATTCTGGTCGAAGCACTTTCATTTCGTGCATCATTGCAACGATTGGATACTGAAGTTGAACAACGTTTGGAAGGGGCATCCGCTTCTTACAACCAATACGTGTCAGATTGGATCTTATCCAAAGAGCGTGCGCTCACTTCTCTGTCGAAAGAGTCCAGACAAGAAAGCTTGGTAACTCACCTAAAACAGGTCCGTGATTCTGCCTCTTTTGATAATGTCTTCCTGGCATTCCCTGATGGTTCACAAAAGAATGCGAATGGTGTTGTGTTGCCACCGGGCAATGATGATCCACGCGTATGGGGTTGGTACACCAATGCGGTAGCAAACCCAAGTAAAGTGTTCATGGACAACCCAACGGTTGCGGCGGCAACGGGTGCTAACGTTGTGTCGCTGGGTACTGCAATGCAATTCCATGGTCAGCAGGTTGTATTGGGTGCAGACGTAGAAATCACCGACATTCTAAACAGTCTTGAAAAAGTGATTCTTCCGGGTGAAGGTTACATGTTCATCGCGACGAATAAGGGCACGGTTTATACGCACGCCGACACTAAGCTATTGAACAATAATATCAGTTCACTTGGGTTGGATTTTTCTGATGTACAAAAGGCGTTGGTAAGCGGGAAAGACACTTCGATAGATTTAAACGGCAGCGACTATGTTCTGTATGCGCGTGCGATCGATGGAACAAACCTGATTACGATCAGCGTGGTTAATCATGATTCGTTGGTTGCACCGTTATTTGATGCGGTGATCGGTCAAGTGTTGGTGACACTGTTGGTTGTGATCGTATGTACCATATTGTTCAATCTTCTGTGTACGATTCTATTCCGTCCGCTTAATCATGTATCTCAAGCCTTGGCACAAATTGCCAATGGTAGCGGTGATTTAACTCAACGAATTCATGTTGAAAACCAAGACGAAGTGGGTGAGCTGGCTCACAACTTCAATACATTTGTGAGTAGTTTACAACAGTTGATTGGTCATATTCGCGGACAATCAGAACAGCTAAACAGCCAGTCGGAGCAAAGTGCTCAGCGTGCGAACCGTTCTGTGGATGAGCTTAATCACCAGCAGCAAGAAATCACGATGGTGGCGACGGCGGTAACTGAAATGGCCTGTGCAACTCAAGAGATTGCATCCCATGCCGAGCAAACAGCAAAAGCGGCACAAGATTCAGCGACAAGTACTAATAGCGGTCATGCTCTGGTTGTCGACACTAAAGGCTCAATCAATAACTTGGCCAATGAAGTGAACGAAGCGGGCAACGTGATCAGCGAGCTAAACAAGCACGCTCAAGAGATCTCAACAGTATTAGCGACAATCCAAGGCATTGCAGAGCAAACTAACTTACTTGCTTTGAATGCAGCGATTGAAGCTGCTCGTGCTGGTGAACAAGGTCGTGGTTTTGCTGTGGTAGCTGACGAAGTACGTGTGCTTTCTCAGCGTACTCACTCTTCGACGGAAGAGATCAAATCAACGATTGATATTCTGCAGCGGACAACGACCCAAGCCGTTGAGTTGATGGAGAGCAGTTCTAAACTGGCAATACATTCCGTAGAAGATGCAGACAGAGCTTCGCATGCGCTTGAAGAGATCAATACTGCAGTTGCTTTGATCAGTGATATGGCGACTCAAATCGCGACTGCAGCTGAAGAGCAAACACACGTGACGGGTGAAATTACCCAGAACATTACGACCATTAAAGATGTCACTGACCACTTAGTTGTGGGCGCGCAGGACAGCTTAACTGAGTCGAACGAACTTAAGAGCCAAGCCGCTGGTTTAAGCGACAAAGTGGCGACTTTTAAGCTTGCTTAACTGTTTCATTCGCTGATGCCTGATCAGTGAGTAATCGGTAAGCAATAAGCCAAAGCGACGTAGATTACGTCGCTTTTTTTGTGGCGATTGTTAGATGGTAGAACAAGATAAGTCACTGACTCAATCGAGTAGGTGGTGGCACATTAGTTCAACAAAACTGACAGGCGATTCAAGCATTGGGGTATGCGACACGCCTTCAAGCTCAATAAGTTCTAATGATTTAAAAGCTCCCCATAACTCCAACCAAGTACTCAAAGGTGCGACACTGAAGTCGAGTGTGCCAATAGCAACAATAACTTCGAGCTGATTAACCTTAGGCAGAGTCGTTACATCTATATTGTCAAAGATATCCCCCCATAGCGCGTCAAGTAGTGCTGTATTGGTGTGTACTTGCTCCCAAAGGGGAAGTTCATTAAAGTTCGGATCCGCCCAGCGCATAGGGCTTAATCGATTACATAGATGGACAAACTTTTTATGTGGTTCTTTGTTTATGTCGTGTTCGAGCTTACCAATATTTTGTTTAAATAGGCGCTTTCGCTCATCTGACGCATGACTTTCCCAGTGTGAAAACTGTTTGGCTTTCATCTCTTTAGATAAGCTTGGTGATGCTCCAACAACCATAACCTTCTCAATATGAATATTGGAAGAACTGGCGAAGTGAAGAGCCATGTAAGCATGTCCGGAATGACCAAGAACACTGGCTCTTTGTATATTAAAACTCTCGCAGATAGCTTCGATATCGTCAGAGATAATATCTAAATTAATTATCTGATTACCTTTTCCCGTTAAAGCAAAGCCACGATGGTCTAGATATAGGCAGGTAAAGTAGTCGTGTAGCGCTTTCGGTATTACTCGCTTGTAGTAATCAACACTACCAATAATCAATAAGTTTGGTCCTTCGCCGTGTTGTTCGGCTTTAAGTTGATACCCATCGCGCTTGAAGATTATCTGGTTTTCAGTTTTCATCACTCTTAACTCACATCGTTTTTTTGAACCTTATCGCGATAGATAATCCTGATAAATAGGCTAATATGAGATTCAGTATTGGTGATATTGGGATAATAAGATTGGAAAGGATCGATAACGCTTGGTTAAACTCATTCCTTTGCGTGTATGAACAGAACAGCTTCATCAAGGCTTCGGAGCGCTTGTTAATTCCGAGCTCTACGGTAAGTCGTCATGTTCAACAACTTGAAAATGAGATTGGCAATAAACTGTTTTATCGAACTACCCGCAAGGTTACGCCAACCTCAGCGGGCGAGATTCTGTATGACGAGATAAGAGAGCCGCTTCGTCGCCTGAGTCAGACGTTGCAAAGCCTCACCATTTCAACTGAATCAGTAAAAGGAAGTATTCGCTTAAGCACGCCAGACGTTCCGTTCATTGGCGATGTTCTTGCTGATTTTGTGGTCGACTATCCCAATATATCTCTGTTCTGTGAACACAGTACGTCCATCGAAAGCGCACTTAACAGTGACCCAGATATCGTGATTAGCTTTGAGCGAGGATCGCTGGATGATAGGGATTGGATTTCTCGTCCTTTATGCCAATGGGAGAGCGTAGTTTTGGCTTCTCCAACTTGTTTGGAGGAACATGGAACACCAAGTAAAATTGAAGAGTTAAGAGTGTTGCCATGTATCGCTAGCTATAAAGCTTTTGGTGGCAATCCTTGGGTATTTAGTGGGGCAAAAGACGACTCGAAGGGCTTGGATATCAAGTCCAATATTAATGTCGATGGTGGGTTTATCGCGAAAGCCGCTGCGATCCGCGGGCTTGGTTTTGTTGCTTTACCAAGAGAGTTTTGTCGTGAGGAAATAGAGCGGGGCACATTGGTTGAACAGCACTTGGATCACCAATTAGCGCCCTTGACGATATATATTCATTACCGTTCGATGAGTTATCACACACATCTAACTAAGCTGTTAGTCAACTTCATACGTGAACGAGCAAACTGATCGAGTTATTCGGCTTCTGAAAACTCTCTAAGCGCACTCATTGCGGCTTCGGCTTTGTCTTTTTGAACGAAGATATGGTCATGGTAATAACCAGTAATCACGTTGGCGCTAATGCCATATGAGCCTAGCTTGGTGGCAAAAGCCGCTGTTAATCCAACTGCTTCAAGACTGGAGTGTACCGACAAAGTGATCAGACTAAATACACCATCGAAATCGAGTTTAGCTTTGCGTGCGGCATCCTCAGTGAGCACCAAGGTTAAGCCTTCTTTTTCACGAAAGTTCGCGATTGGTTCGAGTTGAACATAATCTGCCAATCCCCCGTCTACAGTACAGAAAACATAGTTGCCTTCAATGAGTTCTGGTGACATGGACTTTAACAAAATGTCTAAATCGGTAATGGCGGTCATCGTCTTTTTCCCTGCGTAATCGCGTTTGTTTATGGTGTTGGATAGTGCAGCCAAGATAGAGGTAAGCTGTCGGCGAGTACAATTAATAATATTTATTCCACATCAGCATCGTTAATGAGAGAGCTTGTCTACCAGCTTGTTGATTGCCCCATCTCGCTAGATAAATGATCGATAAAGGCTCTTAACAGCGGAGTGACTTGCTTTCGGGTTCCGTAAACAGCGTGCACGCCCAGCGTTTTCGGTTTCCATTCAGAGAGAAGAGGAACCAATAGCCCGTTTTCAATTAAGCCTTCCACCGAAGGAAAGGGCAGTAAGCAGATACCGTTGCCTTTGAGTGTGGCAGAAAGCAGAACCTCAGAGGTGTTGGCACTGATATTTCCTTTAATCGGCACAGATTCCAATCCATTAGGACCATTAAACGTCCACGCGGTTTTACCAAAGTAACTGAATGACAGACAGTTGTGGTGCGCTAAATCTTGAGCGTTTGATGGCGTACCTTTCTCTTTTAGATATTGAGGAGATGCGCAAATCACCGAGCGACATTCACCTAGCTGCTTCGCGACAATATTCGGTGTTAGTTCGTTGGTAATGCGAATTGCCAAATCGATGCGTGATTCAACAAGATTGACTGTTTGATCAGTAGAAACGATATCAATTGAGACCTCTGGCCATTTAGCGATGAAGCGACTGATCACGCCCATCAGGAAACTATCGACAATGGAGTAACTGGCGGTAATACGCAGTTGGCCTTTTAAGTGTTCGCGGCTTTGGTTTCGAATACCCGCTAACGACGCTTCAAGGGCAAGCAACTCCCTTGCGACTTCAAGTGTTTCTTTACCCGCGTTGGTTAAGCTCAAGCTTCGAGTGGTTCTATGAAGCAAGCGCGTGTCCATCCAGCTTTCGAGTTCCCCCAAATAGCGCGTGACTTTGGTTCGAGATAGATCAAGGTGCTCTGCTGCTGCACTCAAACTGCCACGCTCAACGATGGTGACAAAGACGTTCATTGCCTCGAGTTTATCCATTGTTCTCATTACCCAGTGATTTTTGAATCTAATAGCTACAAGAAAATCAGTATATGTCCGAAAATCGCAACAGTGAAAGTTAATTTGATGTCTATTTCATCTAAATCCAATCAAATAAGATGTTTGCACACTCAATGAGTTGGCAGGCGTTCAGCTCGAAATAACGGAATCAAGCTATGAAAAAGTTATCTAAAATCCTTCTATCGAGAACCGCGCTTTTAGGAACGATGAGCCTAGGAGCAATGTTGGCAGCATCGAGTGTTGTCTCTGCTGCTGAATTAAACATCACTCATTACAATCCGGGTGAAAACGCGATATTCCCCGCAAGCTCTGTGTTGGTGGCTGGTGAGAAGGAAGTGATTTTGTTTGATGCGCAATTTAGCGTCGCAGATGGGCAAAAGTTGGTGGATCAAATCAAAGTCACAGGCAAAGAGTTGTCGATGGTTTACATCAGCAGCGGCGACCCAGATTTCTACTTTGGCTTAGAACCGATTGTGGCGGCGTTTCCAAACGTCGAGATCGTAGCTAGTGAAGCGGTTGTTGCACATATCAAACGCACTAAAGATGCGAAGCTCGAATACTGGGGCCCAATCTTAGAAGACAACGCACCGTCTAAAGTCATTGTTCCAACCGTGCTTAACGACACCACGCTGAGCATAGAAGGTGAAACTATCGAAGTGAGAGAAATCAATACACACCAAGCTTATCTGTGGGTTCCATCTGAAAAGACCGTGTTTGGTGGTGTGTCGGTGTATAGCGGTGTGCATGTATGGATGGCAGATACTGCATCGAAAGAGATTCGTAGCCAGTGGTCACAATCATTAGAGCGTATGAAAGAACTTGAGCCTGAAGTTGTCATTCCGGGTCACTACTTAGGTGAAATGCCAACGGGTACTAATGGCGTTCAATTTACATTGGATTACGTGGCTGATATTGAAAAGGGGTTAGCAAGCACAAGCAATCCAACGTCTGTTGATATCAGTGATTACATGAAGACAGCTTACCCG
Source organism: Vibrio sp. Evd11 (assembly GCF_900382755.1). Taxonomy (NCBI): domain Bacteria; kingdom Pseudomonadati; phylum Pseudomonadota; class Gammaproteobacteria; order Vibrionales; family Vibrionaceae; genus Vibrio; species Vibrio sp. Evd11. The sequence continues at coordinate 13,380 of NZ_OSDX01000067.1, read as the reverse complement.
CAATTTAAGGCAACGGAAGGCGACCTAGAGCTGGGTGCCAAAGTGTTAAGTGGTGAGATGGAGTGGCACTAAGTTCATTATCTCGGTTGTATCTCAGAAAAGCTTGAAGATTGTGTGCTAGATTTAAGGTGATACACAACTGGAGATATCGATGATCTGGCTTTCAGTGAAAGTACTACAGATTGGACTTGTCTATGGATACAGGAAGTATCAAAAAACGAAAAGAGCGCCTATTTAGGGGCTCTTTTTTTGTTTGGTACTTGTTGTTTAGTCTTTAGCAAGGCAGTAAGTTAACAGAGCCTAACGTTAGATAGTTAGATAGTTAGATAGTTAGATAGTTAGATAGTTAGATAGTTAGCGAGACCGAAAATCATCAAGTTCGGACTTTAGCCAAACTTCACTGCTAACCGATGCTTTACCTTCACAGTGAACTTGGTAATGACGCCCACTCAACATACTTTTTGTTGCTGAATACGCGATAAAATCTTCAGCAGACTCAATATCGTCGGCGTAATAATCGGCTTTCTTTTTTATATGTGCAGCCGCTTCTGGTCCGTTATGAATTGTGCCATTTCGTTCGTATTTGCATTGCGTTGATTCAACAAAGGTAAGCAGATGGTCAATCTCTTGTTGAGGAGAGGCGAATGCATAATTCAGCAATAGCAATTGGCTGACCATCAACCCACATAGAAACCGTGCACGCTTCACCATCATCCTCTCCCATCTAATCGGCTATTACAAAGAACGATTAGGAATCAGTGTTTATAAATAGCTTTCTCTAACAAAGAAAAAAGCTGTGTAAATTCTTGTTCAATGGTGTCGCTCTTCCATTCTGATGAATGAAGTGGGTGGTGGTAACGCACGGTACCGAAAAAGAAGCAGCGCGCAGTAATAGCGCAATCCTCAATCTCAAAGGCACCTTCTGTAACGCCATCATTCAAAATCGACTCAACTTGCTGCAACAGATGGTTGATGTGTTTTGATTTTACGTGCTCTGGTGTTTGTTGTGCCAATGATGAATACGACTCAAACAACTCAGGCTCGCCAATAAAAATGCTTCTCTTAATGGCCGTTAATGCCTCAAACCACTCTCGAAGTCTTATTGATGCGCTTTCGGATCTGTGTGTGATCTCAGTTAATGGCGCAGTCACACGCTCCAACCATCTTAATGTTATCGCCTCATGCAATTCCGCTTTAGTTGCAAAATGTCGGTAAACCGTGCCGTGACTCACATCAAGGGCACGAGCTACGTCAACAACGGTCGTTTTTCTAAGGCCGAACTTACGTAAAACGATTTCCGATGCATCTAATATCTTTTCTTTAGTAAGCATTTCTAATTACCAATAAATTGTGTCTAAACCCTTATTTAAGGCTTTGAAAGTAAGAACTTTCGATAACGACAGTATTAGCTTGATGCTATCGATTACCGTCTACTCAGTCAAACGAGCTCATCGTTTAATGAAAAGGTTATTGCCGTTATACATAAATTCTTGCCGTTAGACATAAGAGTTAATGTGTTCTTTTATCAAATTGGCGCGTTGACAATGTAACAAATGACATTTATTGTAAATTGTCATTTGTTACTATCTAATCGATCAGGAGCACCACTATGCCGCTAAGTTTGATTGCCAGTCGTCCCCCGAAGGGCAGGCATCGCCGAGTGATATCTGCCATTATTGGACAGAAAAGAAAACATCATGCTTGCCCTGAGTTACCAAGGCTTGATTGGAAAAGGGTACTTGTAACGGGCGGAACCGCTGGCATTGGTGAGTTCATTACTCGTTCTTTACTTGCTCAAGGTGCTAGGGTGACATCGTTAGCGAGAGGCTTATCGGATGCGACGGATGACATTCTTAATGTCGAATCAATCTATATGGATCTTGCGGATCCTAAGAGTATTGTCACTGCTGTAAAACAACTAGGGGAGACGCCATTCGACATTGTCATTTGTAACGCGGGGCTGGTGTCTAAAAAGGCTGAAATATCGCCTTCTGGTTATGAAAAAACATTTTCAGTGAATGTGTTAGGTCATCACATTCTTTATCGACTCCTTATACAGAAAAACATGTTGGTTGACGATGCTCGTCTGGTAGTGACCAGTGGCGATATTTACATTATGGAAAATGAGTGTGCGGCTGATATTCCTTTTGATGGTACATCCAGTACTTATTCACGAAGCAAGCTGGGAAATTTGTGGCAAGTGCTTGAGTTATCAGAGCGTTACCCCAATATTCATCCAATAGCGGTTCATCCCGGTGTGGTTGCCAGTGGCTTCGCTGGAAGTAAAAAAGGGTTTCTCGCATGGCTTCGTACGAAACAACTGGTGTCGGAAGAGCAAGGTTCCCACTCCTCTTTGATTGGTGCGACACAAGATCTTCCAAGAGGAAGCTATTGGCACAATGTATTTGGTTTGGTTGATTTACCGGAGAGTGATCCTGGTTGTGATACATCTGGTTCTAATAAGCTGTGGGACCAACTTGAATCGATTACCGCTCCTTACCTGCAAGCGTGCGAAGTTAAGCCAACAGGGAAATAGAAATGAAATTTCGCTACACAGTAGCCGATTCATTTGGTTTGGAGATAAACCAGATACGCTAGATAAACGCGTTGTTCATTTCGACAGTCATGTGCCGTCAAAACGGATCAGTAACTTCTCTCACATGAGCTTGTTATACCGTGAAGACAATTTCTACTATGGCGCTAATGGTAAATTCCAAATGTGTCGCAACAGTACCGATCCGCTTGATTATGAAGCTTGTTTAAATAGCGATGAACCATGTTATTCCGCTTGGGGATACAAGGAAGAAGGGAAGGTTCATGCGAGGCTAACTTACAACCCATATTTTGAAGAAATGTTGGAATACGACAAGTCTATCACTGCCCTGTAAAGTCGATATTCTAAGTTAATAGTTAATAGTTAATAGCTAAAAGATAGAAATTAAACGAACTCAGAGCCTCAGTATTCACGCTGTTCTTAACAGATTGAAGACTGAGGCTTTTATATATTAGGCGATACAAGATCATTGATCTTAATCGGAAAACTGCTTTTTGCTTTTATAGCGATTAGGATTGAAAGAAAAACCGCCATTATCCGGTTTAATAGTCAGTATCTAAATTGACTCTGAAATGTCACATCATCAATAAGCGAATTTATGTTGAAAATCGAACCCATTACCCCTCACATCGCTGCTCGTATTCATGGAGTCAATCTCGCGACATGCAGTGCGACTGAACTTGATGAGGTTTATCAGGCGCTTCTAACCCATCAAGTGATTTTTCTGGATTATCAAACCCTTTCGTCAGAACAGCATTTGATGATTGCAGAGCGATTTGGAAAGCTTGAACCGGCGCACCCGTTTTTTCCTCGCGTCGAGCATGTACCTCAGGTGAGCGTGATAGAAACAACGCGTGGCAATGCTCCGATGGAAAGTTATTGGCATACGGATCTAACATGGCGCGAATTGCCGTCGAAAGCTTCTCTGTTGCATGCTCAGCATGTCCCAAATGTGGGAGGAGACACGATTTGGTGTTCGATGACTGCTGTATTTGATTCATTAGACGAAGACATGAAAGCAAAGCTGAGGAGCTTATCTGCGACTCATTCGCTGGTGGCTTTTGAAGGTATAGAGTCGGATCAGATTGAGCTGGATTGGCATAAGTCGTTAATCAAAACGGCTCAAGAAAATCCACCAGTGATTCACTCGGTTGTTCAAGTTCACCCTGAAACGGGTAAAGAGACGCTCTATATCAATGAACAGTTTACTCGTTATATCAATGAGCTCGACCGACAAGAGAGTGATGTTTTACTTAACCAACTGTTCGAAATTGCGAGACGCCCTGAGTTTCAAGTTCGTTTCAAATGGGACAAGGGAACAATGGCTATTTGGGATAACAGAGTAACGCAGCATTACGCGGTAATTGATTACGGCGATACACCAAGAAAAATGCACAGAGTCACGGTGACCTAGCTTACGTAAGTTTTGGGTAAATTGAGGCCAAGTCGAATACGACTAAATATTTTGACTCATAGGTCAATGTGATTTATTTTTAGCGCTAATGTTCAACTCAATACAAATAAGGAGGATTTTTATGAAAGTGTGTAAATTTAACTTTGCGCATATTTTTTGGTACGACCAAAACTCAAGTTTTAACACTATCGTGCTGCGATAACCAAAACTTGAGCGAAGCATTTAAAACTAAACTTCTATAGAGTTTCTTCACTCTAGTTTACTTGGTTGTTGTCAGCAAATGACGACAGCGCGTTCGCGTGCTTGAAACTTGAGTAAACAAATGACTACATTAATATCTACATCATCCATTTCTTACGATCTAACATCATGCCGCTTATTTGATGGGCTTTCTTTCACCATTAAAAAGGGTGACCGTATTGGCCTAATTGGCAGCAATGGGTGTGGAAAAAGCACCTTACTACGTCTATTAAACAAAGACTTACCTGACTATATCGGCAGTGTGTCTTTCGCCTCTTATGCTGAAGTCGCGCTTATTGAGCAACAACTTCCTAAACGCCTGTTGAGCATGTCGATGCTTGATGCTGTTATCGATAATCTCCCATCTGAGATCCAACTCTCGGAGCAATGGCGCGCTCAAATCATCTTATCTAACTTAGGTTTTGACGAAAGCTATTGGGGCCAGTCAATTAACACCTTAAGTGGTGGTCAATACGCGCGAGTCTTGGTGGCAAGAGCCTTAATTGTCGAACCTGATGTTCTACTGTTAGATGAACCGAGCAACCACTTAGATTTGCCAACCTTGCTTTGGTTAGAGCAATTTCTGATGGATTGGAAAGGCACCTTTGTCATGGTTTCGCATGACCAAAGGCTACTCGACCATGTGACCAATTGTACTTGGGTGTTACGTGACAAAAAGCTGCAAAACTTCAGCCAAACCTGCACTGAAGCAAGAAAGGCGTTAGAAGAAAAAGATCGCGCTGACGCTGAAAGGCAAGAGGTGGAACAAAAAGAGATTAACCGCATTGAAAAGAGTGCGCAGCGCTTAGCTATTTGGGGTAGGGATTTCGATAACGAAGGCCTAGCTCGCAAAGCCAAAAGTATGGATAAACGTGCTGCTGGCTTGCGAACGACCATGACGCGTTTGGATACGATTGAACCATGGACGCTAAGTCTCTCTGGTGAGTCGATGAAAGCTAACCGCTTACTTGAATTAGCATCGGTGCCAATAGCAGCCGCGCAAGACCAAGCGCCTTTGTTTGAAGTTCTGTTCCAGCAGATAAAAAGCGGTGACCGAGTCGCTATTTTAGGCAAGAACGGCGCAGGTAAGTCTTCATTGTTGAAGGTGTTATGGGCAAGCCATCAAGCCTCTCAACTCGAAGGTAATGGCTACTTCCACCCTCAAGCCGAAGTGGGTTATTACGATCAAAGCTTGAACCAACTGTGCGATGAGCACTCATTAATAGACTCGCTGTACCCGTTTTATCCTGTGTCGCAGGAAGCAAGAAAAATGGCTCTGATCAGTGCTGGTTTTTCTTATGAAAGACACGATCAAAAAATCGCAGAATTAAGCGGTGGCGAGCGCTCTCGTTTACTGTTTGTCGGGCTATCTTTGGCTAAGTATCACTTCTTGTTATTGGATGAACCAACGAACCATCTTGATATTGAGGGTAAGGAAGAGTTAGCGCATTGCTTAACTCATTTTGAAGGAGGGCTGTTGTTGATCAGCCATGATCGAGAACTCATCGAGAGTTCATGTAATCGATTCTGGTATATCAATGATGGTCAGCTGGTGGAAATGACTTACTTAGATGCGGTTTATGAGGCCATGTCTGTCGGTAATCAGGTCGTTAGCTTAGAGGCGAGTGAGGCAGCGCCAAGCTCGGTGTTGTTATCCAAATCTGAGTTTAGCGAAAATCACCACTCAAGTACGGCACAAAACGATGAAGAGTTGCTTTTGGAAAGGCTGTTGGAGTTGGAAGAGTTACTGACACAAGACCAGTCTCGAAAAGCAAAACATCAAAAGCCAGATCTTCAACAGAAATGGCAGCAAGAAATAGTAACTATCAATATGAAATTGGAGCTTAGTTAGCTTTACATATCAGTTAGTTTTACATATCAATTAGTTGTAAATTTCAATTAGCTGCGCGTGTTAGTTTACTAAACTTCTTGGTTAGCTACGCTCGCCAGTTGATTCGATATAACATTGATGAGTTGTGCGTGCTCGGCTGTGATCGCTGAGCACGTATAACCAAAGGGTCTTTAGTTATTCTGAATCCGCTAAAGGCTTTTGTTACTTTTGTCAGTATTTACACTGACTCCAAATTCAAGTTTAAAAGCAAAAACCTTGATATATATTTGATTGAAACCTCATTGCTCGGAGGCGATGTGTAATATAATCCGTGACAAAATATAAGAACAAAAATTAATTCATAGAATTTGTAAACGTTAGGGCTTAGTTAATAAAGTATTCCGTATGAACGCTATTCGCAAAGTTTATCAGTACGCAGAACCAAACCTTACTCTCGTCGGATGGATGGGCTTTGTCGGCTTCCCGATCTACTACGTTGTGTGGGAGTTTTTGTTCCCTCAACCCTATGAAAACTTATCGCTGCGTCTCGCTTGTTCTGTATTATTCTTCGGCATTATTTTTCGTAATCGCGTCCCATTTGACTGGCGTAAATACCTTCCGGCTTATTATCAAGTTGCGATAACCCTCTGCTTACCGTGTTTCTTCTTCTACATGCTGCTGATGAATAATTGGTCCAACGTTTGGGTCATGTCTTTCATGTCGGCGATATTCCTGCATATCTTGTTGGTGCACGTCACTAAAGTCATGTTCGCTCAGACCTTTGCCGGAATCGGAATTGCGACGTTTTGTGCTTGGGTGGCACAGGGCTTCTATTTAGAACTCACAATGGACTGGACGCATGTGCCAATCTTTTTGTTTATCTACTTATTCGGCAACTTGTTCTACTTCCGTAATCAGGTGGAACACGAAAACAAGGTGTCATTGGCGAAATCTTTTGGGGCTGGTATTGCCCATGAGATGCGAAACCCTCTAAGTGGCTTGTTGACCTCTATCGATGTCATGCAGTCCATATTGCCGAACCCCAAAAGTGGCGACCATAAAGGGCAATATGCGCTGAGCAACGAAGACGTTATCCAGTTGCGTGAAGTGGGTGATGAGGCGATGGAGATCATCCACTCAGGCAACGAGACGATTGATCTGTTGCTGACTTCAATCGATGAAAACCGCGTATCTCGTTCAACGTTCAAAAAGCATTCAGCGCAAGCGGTGGTTGAGGATGCAATCGACAGTTTTAACTACAAGCGTTCAGCCGATAAGTCTGCGATATCTTTAGATGTACAAAGCGATTTTGATTTCTTGGGTAGTGATACCTTGCTGAAGTACGTCATGTACAACTTATTCAAGAACGCATTCCATCATCGCAGCCCAGAAGATTTTCATATTCATGTCACGATGTGTAGCGATGAAGTGACCAATCAAATCATGGTCACCGATAACGGTGCGGGTATTTCAAGCGAGTTGATTCGACGCATTTTCCAAGATTTTTACACCACTGGCCAATCGGGTAATTACGGACTGGGTTTACCATTTTGTAAGAAGGTGATGCGTTCGTTTGGTGGTGAGATTAAGTGTCAGTCGGAAGTGGAACAATGGACGCAGTTTACGATGACGTTCCCATCTTTGGCTTCAAATACAGTGAAAGAGATCAAGAGTGAGCTCACTAAGCTGAAGACCGTATTGATGGTGAGCGACCAGAAGATTCTGACCAGTAAAATGACCGAGATATCGCGTTTTATGGGCTTTGAACTCGCCGTCTTAGATGTCGCATCTGCGCTTAAGAACAAGGAATACCAGTTCGAATTCGATCTGATTTTCGTTGATATGGAGAGCTTGGACTTACGAGCCAGTTGCCTAGAGAGGATTGAGTCACTGCTTTCGTTCACTGAAGCGCGAATCATCTATTTGTATGAGCATCATCCTATTAAGCGTGTACGTAACGTTTCTTTCGAGCCGATTTGGGTGGAAACACAAGTTTGGCTGCTTAATACTAAAGCGACCATCGACCGCTTACTTTTCGATTCCAATTACGTGATGCCATCAGTTTCTGTAAAACCGTTAGAGGCTACCAATAAGCGCACGATCATGGTGGTCGATGATAACGAATCTCTGCGCCGATTTACCGCGATGTTATTGGAAAAACAGGGTTTTGATGTCGTGCAGAAAGAAGATGGCCAACAAGCCTTAGACGCGTTGGATAGCGACGAGATCGACTTGATTCTGATGGATATCGAAATGCCCATCATGGATGGAGTGGAAGCTTCTCGTCGAATTCGAAGTGCCAATAAAGCATACTCTTCAGTGCCAATTATTGCTCACACGGGTGACAGTTCTCCTGTGACATTGGAAAAAATGGAATCATCAGGCATGTCAGATTTTATTGTGAAACCGGCAGACAAAAACCGACTGTTCGACAAAATTGCTCACTGGATTTAGTGAATGCTATAGATTGATGCGCACGGCCATTTTGTCAGCGAACATAAACACAAGAAAGAGCTCAGTGAATTGCTGGGCTCTTTTTGTTTAGCGACATGATAGCGTCCATTCAGTCCTGCCGTTTGTGTTAGTTATAGAATTGGTGTGTACAGAGTTACACGAACTCTAATTCCGGGTGATGGTACGCTTCGTGACAAACCGTGATCACATGGTTAATGTCTCGCGGTGTCAGGTCGGCATTCACTGAAAATCGGATGATGTTCTTGTTCTTGCCCGTCGCGGGGCGGCAGAAAACCGCACCGAATACATCTCGTTCTTCGAGGAAATCACGAACACGTTCGGTGTTTCTTTCACTACCACATTCTAGTGCCACGATTTGAGACTCGCTGCGGATGTTAAAGCCAATCCGTTTGAGGCCAGTAGTAAGCGATTTAGCGCTTTTGAATAAAGCTTCTCGTTTGTCTTCTGCGCCTTTTATTACCTCTAATGTTTTCTCTAAACGAACCACCTCTTGTGGTAACACGGTCGAGCTGAAAATAGCTGGATACGCGACAAAAGGTAAGGTTTCTGAAAGCTGCTTTGGCCCAAGGATAGCACCTGCACGATAGGCAAAGGTTTTAGCCAAGCTAACGGTAATGAAGTCGACTTGGTTAGTGAGACCCAATGCGTGAACTAAGCCAGCACCATTTTCCCCATGCGTACCCAGTGAATGCGATTCATCAACGACAACGGCACAATCAAACTCTTGCGCCATTTCGTAGATGTCGCGTAGTGGGGCGATTGTCCCAATGGTGCTGTAAATTGAATCGACCACAATAACGCCTGAGCCGTGGCGCTCTAGCTGTTTGCGCAGGTGATTCATATTGTTATGCATAAACGGGTGGGCGAGGGCGCCTGCAGCGCGAATGCCTTCCCATAACGACATGTGTGCAAAGAAGTCAATGTACACAGGTGTGCCCGGTGGGCAGATGGTTTGCAATAGCCCAATATTAGCAGCCCAGCCAGACTGAGAAAGCAAACAGCTCTCCATTCCGACATAGTTCGCGAGCTCAGTTTCGAACGCAGGTTTAGACTGCACATCTTGTAAGAAAATTGCAGACATCACCACGTTGTCATCGTGTTCACTGATCGCCGCTTGGTGAGCTTGTTGGATCGGCTTGTTGTGTGACAGCGCTAGGTAATCATTGCTCTGCATGACAACAGCGTTGGGCTTAGGTCGTTTGCCCAAAACCAAATGCTTTTGGCTTTGGTTCTGGGTAATTAGGTCTTGAATATAGAAGTTCAAGCGTTCTTCGATAAAGGAAGGTAGTGGTTTGGTTTTTGTTTTATCACTCATAATAGTTCTCTTCAAATACAGGAAAACGCCAGCGCTGACGGCTGTATATTGACGATTAAAAGTGAGGTGTCATTAGCCAAGTTGCATATTTTTGTGCGTGCTTGCAAACTCAGTATTTAAGGGTTTTGAGGCGAGTGATTTTCCTTACGGTTCGGGGCTTTAACCTAGTTCAGATGGGAATAGTAGCCTTCTTTTTTATGATAAAAGGCTATTAAAATTCGGTGTTCGAATGGCTATGAAAAGGTCGATTATGAAAAGCTACGGTGTGCTAGCTTTGTTTATTAACTAGCACGTATTAGCTATTAATTAGCACGTATTAACTATGAATTAGCACGTATTACCTATGAATGTGAATCAGTTCTATCAAGTCGTCCAATTGCTGCTTGGCTTTCCCCTCTAACGAGTAACCAATATTGATGCGTAAGCAATTGCTGTAAAGGTCGAGAGTGCTGAACAGGTGCCCAAGCCTGATATCAATGTTCTGGTCAGCAACTGCCTGAGCAAAGGTTGATTGGTTCAAGTTGGGTATTTGCAGCCAAAGCACCATGCCACCTTGTGGGTTACTTATCTTCACGTCTTGAGGAAGGTGCTGGGCTAAATAACTAAGGTATTGCTGACGCAACGAAAGGATCTGAGTACATCTTCTTCTAACGTGTTTGGCGTATTGGCCAGATTCGATAAAGTCAGCAACCGCAAGCTGAGTGGGTAGGGCAACACCGTAGCTCGCGGCAGAAAATTGAGCCTTGTACTCATCAATGTACCTTCCCGGTAAGCACCAACCTAAACGGTAACTTGGCGATAGGCTTTTCGATACCGAACCACACCACAGCACGTATCCACCTTTGTCATAGTATTTTGCAGGCAATGGTGTGTGTGATGAGTAAGAGAGCTCTAGATACACGTCGTCTTCAATGATTGGTACTCGATAGTGATTCGCCAATTCAGCCAGTTTTTGTTTTTGACTAGCAGACATATTGATCCCTTGAGGATTCATATGTGAGGTACAAAAGATAGCGGCATCCACACGTTTATTTTTCAGGTGTGTTTCCAGTTGTTGTAGGTCGACACCATCATCCAAAGACGGGATCTCAATGATCTGGCGTGACATCTTGCCAAGCAACTCCAAAATACCGTTAAAGCAAGGAGAACTGATAGCAATGGTGTCACCTTCTTTGGAACACGATTCAAGAGCAGCTTTAATTGCCGACATGCAGCCAGCAGTGATCACCATTTCGTCCGGTGAAAAGTGAACATCGAGCTTGGCGAAGTGGGTCGATAAAGCCTGTCTTAACATCGGCTCGCCCTGTGTATCAGGGTAGTGATTAAGTCTGTCTCCCATACGTTTGATAGAGCGACGGAAGCTGCGTTCTAGTTCAACAATCGATTGTTGATCATTGGTGGTGCTAGAGACCCCTAAAGGCCCATTGATTGAATTGTGAGTCGATGAAGTTTGTCTAACTCTGGAAACCTTACTTTCAAACTGTGCCCACTCAGGCGCTGAATGAACAGGCTTGTGAGGCGAGACAAAATAGCCCGCTTGCGGTCGAGAATGAATCCAACCTTGTGACTCTAGTTCTTGGTAACAGCTCACTACGGTCGACATGCTGATGGCTTGTTGTTTAGCTAATTGACGCAGCGAAGGCATGCGCCCACCTTCGGGTCTTTTCCCCGTTTCAATCTCATCAATATATTGATTAGCAAGCTTTCTGTAGATACTCATGGTCACGACCGTTGTCAACTGTACTGGTTTTTATTGTAAAAATTGTATCTGTACTGGTTTTATTGATCAAGGGATACTCTTTCAAAACAAAGGAGGGGTCAGTATGAAAAGAAATGATTTGTTGTTAGCGGTGTTCGTGATGGCAATTTGGGGATTCAATTTCTCGATGATAAAGATGGGTGTGACCAATGTTCATCCGTTGTTGGCAACGGCCGCGCGTTTCTCGCTAGCGGTGATTCCAGTGATATTTTTTGTTGCGAGACCTAAGGTTGCTTGGCGTTATTTAGTGAGTTATGGCTTTGTATTTGGTGTGGGCATTTGGGGGATGGCTTCATGGTCAATCACCGCCGGGCTTTCTTCTGGGCTTTCATCGGTGTTGCTTTCAACCAATGTGCTAATTGGTATGGCCGTTGGGGTCTGGGTTTTCAAAGAAAGTGCGTCGGTTCGTAAGTTAATGGGTGCGATGATAGCGATTTGCGCGTTGGCTGTGTTGGTTTCTGCAGCAACGGGCAATGTGACACTCAATGGTGTTATCTTGATTATGATTGCGGCGTGCAGTTGGACGTTAATGGGCGTGATTGTTAAAGCGTCTAAGACTACTCAGGCTTTTGCGTTCAACGTGTGGGGCATGCTGTTTGCGCCAGTTCCATTAGTGTTGTTTGCCGTGATGTTACACGGTGACCAAATTATCTGGCAGGGGATTGAGCAGTGGGATTGGAACACGACGATTGCGGTGCTGTTTCAAGCTTACCCAACCACGCTATTTGGTTACTGGGTGTGGAATAAGTTGCTAATCCAATACCCGTTAAGCACGACAGCGCCGTTAACCTTGCTAGTGCCAATCTTCGCATTGATCAGTGGCTACTTTATGTATGACGAGGTGCTGTCTGTTGCTCAAGTTGTTGCATCTGTATTGTTTCTAGTTGGTATCGGCTTGATTGTGAAGCCGGCGGAATCTGGTACTGCCAAGTTAGTGGAAAAAGTAGTAAAGCAGTCGTAAAACATGTGTTTGATGGCCAATACACATAGAGGTCATCGCATTACAGTCCAGTTTAAATACAAAGGCCCCGCAACTGCGAGGCCTTATAAAATAATGGTTTAGCGATGATTGATCACGTTTCCTAATCATTGAGTCAAACATTAATCTAATGTCGAAAGCTCTTGTTTGTATTCCTCAAACTTTGCTTTTTCTTCGGATATTTTTCTTTGGTACTTAGCGACCTTGTCGTCTTCGTTGAAGTCTTGAGCTTCTTGTAGTTCCTCTTTGTACTCTACGATTTCTTCTTGCGCGTCTTCAATGTCATCTATTAACTCTGATTTTAATTCTTCGTTGGTACAGTATGTATTTACTTGGTCCAAAGCGTCTGTCAGTCCTTCTAGCTTGTTGTCATATCCGTTGGCTTTAGCGATCTCAATTTTCATTTCAATCTCACACGCTTTTTTCTCACAACCAATCTTTTGTGAGCAGTCAGAAGCGAAAGCTGACAATGGAAGAAGGAGTAAAGGTAATAGTACTTTTATTGTGTGTTTTGGCATTTTGGTCGCCTAAGCTGATTCATTAAAAGGATGCGGTACGCACTCTATAGGAGGAATGTGATTGAGACTATATCGTTTAGCTATCAGAAAATGACCAATGATATACCGAACTTTTTCGTTCAACATTAAGTGCTTGCCATATGAACTATAGACCATTGAGTCCAACACTTAAAAGTACGCCTTGTTGAGTTAATGGTTCGATTTAAGAGTGGTTAGTTTTCTGAGATAGTTTAGATAATTTTATTAGTCTCCTAAAAGGTTAAAACCACCGACTTTAGTCGGTCAGCTTTAGCTA
>NZ_OSDX01000093.1:0-14275 GCF_900382755.1 Vibrio sp. Evd11 | reverse complement strand
TTTGACAGCTCTGAAGGATCGTTCAACCGATCACTTTAGTTCTAACTGATCGGCATTAAGCCATGAAGGCTCCTTTAATCGATATCTGTTTTCAATGACGGATTAGTTTACCCAGTCACGAATTGTGTACGTTAGTGTGTGTACATCGTTTTTCAGTACTAGCGTATCGTTTGTTAGGGTTACGTCGCTCCACTCGCTTAGAGTAGCTGAAACCGATTGTTCGATTTCCATTGCTGATCCGTGACACATTTTCATTGTCATGCCCATTTGCTTGATACGGAATTGACCGTCTTTCAGCTCGCCTTGACCGAAGAAGTTGTTACAACCAGCCATGCCGTTTGCAGTCATCTTTTCGCCGATCTCTAGACGAGGAGCTGCTTGGTCTTCGCTTTTCACAATGTCCTTGCCATCAATTTGCGCAAGTTCCCAATTATGGTGCTGTAGATCGGTTGGCGTTACTTGCATCGCGTTATCACCTGTTGTTGTGCATGCTGCTAACATCATAGGTAAAGCGGCTACTGCTAGTAATTTTTTTGAACTAAACTTCATATTATAAGGCTCCAAAGGAAAGAACGAAGTTACTGAATATGTGTAACTTGATGGGTTCAAAGTATAGTTTACAAAACACTATATGTGTCAGTATAAGGTCATAGTTTAGTATGGATTTAATCGGTCTGGCGACAAATTAATCGCTTATTTTTGAATTAGTAAGCTTAATTTCGATGTGTAAGGAGACAGGGTGGAGCAGTTAGAGTTTTTCCAAGTTCCAAGCCCTTGTGTTGGTGTTTGCTCAAGCGATGGAAAAGGCTATTGCCATGGCTGTATGCGCAAAAGAGAAGAGCGCTTTAATTGGATGTCGATGACATCTGCGGAGCAGTTGCATGTCATAAAATTATGCCGTCAGCGCTATAGAAGAAAAATAATGAAGCAAAACAACTTGGTTGGTAAGCCTGAAGAAGAAGAGGGAAACACAAGTCCCCAAAGAGATCTTTTCGGCTAAACAATAACTATTGAGTTTTTATTTAACTCCGAAGTAACTATTACTTTACATAATGGTTGGGGTGTAATATTAAAGTAGGTACCTTTGTACCAGAAGGAGTGGTGTCGGTATGAATAAAAAGGACGTGAAAATCAAAAAAAAACCAGTCAAAGCACTGGATAGAAAACCGATTGGGGCGAAAGATGACCCTGAAGGGAGTGCGCGTGATTGGCATTCGATGTCAGAAGAAGAGCGAATGGAAATCCTTTCTCACCTTTCGGATATGCCTTTTCAATAACGTCACTGGTTCATCAGAGTCTTTCTCAATAGTCACATTTTCGTAAATGAACGTCTTCTTAAACAAACATGTGATTCGCTTTCCTTACACCACGATGGTACGTGCAAAATGTATCATCGGCCTCGGTGGTCTTACTATGAATCTTAATGTTGGTTATGACTTCTACAGCCCCTGCATCGTAACAAGCTTGCTCAGCCTTTTTAATGATCTCGAGTAATTGGTTGAGCTCACCTTTCATTGTGGTTTCCATCGCACCAATTTGAAAAGGAACATCAGCGGCTTTCACTACTTCAATCGCTTTATCAACCACTTCGAAATTGTTGCCTTCTTTAACGCGAGGGAACACTTGGAAGGCAACCATCACTTCTTTTTCTCTTTTTAACTCAGACACTTTCTGCTTACTCAATGAAGGGAAATTGTTGCAGATAATAGATTAATGCGGAGATAAATTCTACAGCGGTTATGCTGGCTTATTCGCTTATTCGCTTATTCGCTTATTCGCTTATTCGCTTATGAGCTTATAGCCTACTTACTACCCCAGTGGTCGCTAACCCAGCCGCCTATGTGCTCATCGAAATGACTGCCACTGAACCTGTGGTTGCGTTCAATAGAACAGTCACTCTCGTCTTTGTTATCTATTAGGTTTTGTATGTAGTTTGCCATCGGGTCATTGGAACACTGACGATCTCGGCGAGTTGCCACTTCCTTAATCAGTTGCAATCGATATGTAGAGCTAGCACGTTTCATTTCAATGACCTCCTGTTTTAGACACTAATAGAAAAATCTAGTTGCCAGATATAAGGGCGTCAACGTGATCAGAAAGTATTTTTTTTGAGCAACCAAGAATCAATACGTTGGCATCATAATTCATAAAAGTGTCATTTAACTTGGTGTGATTAAGCGGTCTTTTTCAGGTTTAGCTGGCAGTTTTTCTTTGAATAAAAAAGCCCAGTTAATACTGGGCTAATCGATTTTCTATGGTTATTTTGAAGAACTAGTTATCTCGAAGAATTTGGCTTGCTCCTAAATTGCTTAACACTCTTCTTTTTTGCCGTTCTGCGATTGGCCATTTTGTCCTTTGGCGGACGTTTCCTCGCTGTTGCTTCAGATGCGGGTTTATCTGTTACCGGAAACCCTTCTAATGACTGCAACGGAAGTGCTTTGTTGGTGAGAGTTCGAATGGCGTCTAAATGCTCAGTTTCACCGTGGCTCACAAGGGAAATTGCGAATCCAGTGCTTCCTGCTCTGGCTGTGCGTCCGACACGGTGTACGTAAGTGGCAGAGTGAGATGGCAAGTCAAAGTTAATGACTACAGGTAGTTGGTCTATATGTATGCCTCTAGCCATCACATCAGTTGCGATTAACACTCGTGTTTCACCATTTTTGAAACTTTCTAATGCTTGCGTTCTTTCTTCTTGGTTTTTGTTGCCGTGTAAGGCATTTACGCTAATTTTTGCTTTATTCAATCGCTTGGTTAGTGAGTCTGCATTGTCTTTGGCACTGATGAAAACCAGCACCTGTGGCCACTGATGTTGGTTCAGTAACGCAATCAGTGTTTGAGGTTTGCTTCCCTTATTCACTAGGTAGAGCGTTTCTTCAATGGCCGAAACGACACTGTTCTCTTGATGCGTCGTGATCTTTACTGGATTAGTAAGAAGCGCCTTGGCCTGACTGACCAGCTCTTTTGGCAACGTAGCCGAAAACAGCAGTGTTTGATGCTTTTTAGGAAGAGCAGAAATAATGGTTTGAATATCCGGCCAAAAACCCATGTCGAGTAAACGGTCTGCCTCATCAAGAACTAAAGACTCGCATTGGCTTAGCACTAGCTTGTTCTCTTGCATCACGGCAAGTAGGCGGCCAGGAGTTGCGATCACGAGTTGTGGCTTTTCTAACAATTGCTGTTGCTGGCTATCGATATCAACTCCACCAGTCAATGTCACCGTTTTGATATCAAGTACGGTTGCGATGGGTTCTAGAGCTTTGGCTACTTGAGAGGCAAGCTCACGGGTTGGAACAATGATGACCGCTTGCAGTTCGTGAATTGCAGCATTGATGCTATTTAATACAGGTAAGCCAAACGCCAATGTTTTCCCACTGCCTGTTTGGGCTAAGGCGAGAACGTCTTTGCCCGAAACAATATGGGGAATAGCCGATTGCTGCACCTCTGTAGGAGTCTGGAGGTGGGTGGGAATCGCAGCAAGAGTTTGAGCGTTTAGAGTTAGGCTATTAAATGACATAAATGAACCAAGTATCAAAAGGGAGGTGGAGTCTAACAGGGCTATAAATGTTAGAGAATGAGTTTTGCAGCGTTACAGGATAAACGGGTGAATTATACACGTTAATTTTATGCGTTATCCATATAAGCGAACCAAGACAAGCGAGCTGAGCATAAGCTAATAAACGTTTGGCATATTGTAATGGTGTTGAATGGACGTACAATACCCGCCCTAAAACGATCAAGAATGATTAGGAAGCAATAAGGAAATGAGAGCGAAATGAGTTGGGAAAGTATCTGGCTATTTATTGTCATCGTGTTTTTTATTGCCATTATTCCAGGCCCAAATGCTCTGTTAGTATTGAGCACAGCTTTAACCCAAAGAAAGCTGTTTGCGTTTATTAACGTGTTGGGTGTGTCATGCGGGTTCTTTTTTCATGCGTTTGTTTCTGCGAATGGCATGAGCTTACTGTTATCTCAGACCCCAATGGCGTTTGAAGGGCTTAAGTGGCTGGGCGTCTTGTACTTAGTCTGGCTTGGTTATAATCACTTTCGAGCGGCACTGCGAGCTCAAGAGGGCGTGCTTGCTGTGGTAAGTGCATCGGGAAGTAAGCTTTATCATCAATTTGTGAAAGGGTTATTGACCAACTTACTCAACCCTAAAATTGTCCTGTTTTACCTTTCAATATTCCCTCAGTTTGTTTCTACGGACAACATTGTATCCGACAGCTTAATATTGGGCGCGATACAGGCGACAGTGGTTGCTACCTGGTTTTTGGTTGTCATTCTGATGGCTGATACGTTTAAGAGGTTATTGACTCAAAAGCGCACTTCTCAATGGATGAACATTGTGTGCGGGTTGTTGTTTGTTGGCTTCAGTATTCAATTGGCGTTGTTTCAGCTTTAGGATTCATCGCTAACAGTCGAGCTCCTGACATATCCGACTCACATCTCACTTTTTACTGAATACTCAGTAATTCTTGTTCCTCTGTATAAATCCCTAAAGCATTGGCTCGTAAAGTCGATATAATAACCAGCTATCAATTTGGTGAATGTATTTGTTCGGAATCCAATTGAAGCTAACGACTATTGCTTGACCGAGTAAACAGAGACAGGGAGTAACAGATGAGTGAAGAGTCATTCACCCAGAAACGCAAATATTACCGCTTGAAGTACCCAAAAAAGGCACGTCCAGTGATGCGAATTAAGGATGAGCTTTTTCATGTCAGTGAAGTGTCTGAAAAGGGTGTGCGCTTGATGATGCGTAACATCATTCCTGTTTATCGAGGCTTCTCAATGGCGGGCAGTTTAAGACTGCACGATAACAACACTATTGATATTAGTGGTGCAGTGCTGCGACAAGAAGGTGATGAAGTGATTGTTCAGTTGTTACAAGGACCAAGCTTCAAAGATATGGTGTCAGAACAAAGGCACATTAGGCAAAGATACCCAGTGTTTTTTGCTAGCCTCAGAGTGGCATAGATAGCTTTTAAAGTTAGAGACCTTCAAGCTCAAGTTACCTATCAAAGCAGATATTAAAAAGCCTAGCACTTTCACAAGTGCAGGGCTTTGCTATATGTGTAAGCAAACTAACTATACGGACAAACTAAGGAGCTTAGTTCGTCTTATGGTTCGTTTTATAGCTCGTCTACTGTTGCCCAAACCGCTGCCAGCATGTCGTGACCAAATGCAACGCTACGCTCTGGAGACCAACCGTACAGTTCGTCAGCGTGGCTGATGTGATCTTTAAATGGCATCTCTACGGTGTAAGCCAAACATTTGAACTGCTCGCTGATCCAGTTTGTGCCAACCGTCATATTCGCTTTGCCTGGCTCGTCTTTATCGTAACCAAATTCATCTTGGAACTCTGGCGTGATAGTCAGAAGCGCTTGCTTGAAGTGATTCTCTAGTTTTGCAATGCGTTCGTTGTATGAAGGCGTGCCTTCGCTACCCGCGACAAAGTTATACGGGATTGCTTCGTCGCCGTGAATGTCTAGACATAGGTCAACGCCCGTTTCTAGCATGCGCTCGCGAACAAGGAATACTTCTGGGCTGCGTTCCATAGAAGGTGATTGCCATTCACGGTTCAGGTTAACGCCAATCGCGTTAGTACGTAAGTGACCGCGGATGCTGCCATCTGGGTTCATGTTAGGCACAACACGTAATACAACGCTGTCTAGCAGTGAGCGGCCTACTGTGTCTGTCTCATCGAGTAGACGTTGAAGCAAGCCTTCGATTAGCCATTCAGCCATGGTCTCGCCAGGGTGTTGGCGACCAATAACCCAGATGTTTTTCTTCTCTTCACTTGGCTCACCGATAGTTAGCAAAGTGATGTCATTGTTGTCTAATGTGTGACCCAGAGTTTCTAGCTTACAAGCAGGGTGCGTTTGAGCACTGTGCAGAAGATCTTGATGACGATCGTATGAGTACGGCGCGAAGTACGCGAAGTACATTGAATCGTGTTCAGGAATGATGTCGAAACTTAGTGTGTCGCCATCGAACTGAGATGGGATACGGAACCATTCTTCACGGTCATAAGATGCAACCACATCGTAATCTTTCCAGCCTTCAGGATAAGCAGAAGTTGCCAATTGACCGATTTCAAAGTGATGAGCTTGTTGAGCTTCACTCTCTAAACGGAAGTGGAACCACTGAGAGATTTCAGTCTGGTTGTCTGCTGGGATCGTCAGTTGAATGTTTTGTGGTGAATCTGCTGAAACGACGTGAATGTTGCCGCTTTCGAAGTTGCTGAAAATTTTCATTGTAGTTTTTATCTCGTAGTTGAGTTGCCGTAAGATTAGCACACTTTTTTTCGAGCAAACCACTAACTAAATCGTAATGAGATGTTATTTCAGCTATCTGTTTTTTAGCTGCCTACTTTTAAATCGTCAGCTGTTTAACTGTTAACTTTGAGCTATCGGCGTTGGCAAGTTGTGCAACCACGACAGGCTGATCGTGTGTAGCGATCCAACTTACTGCGTTGCACCTTACAATAGGCATTTTTCAGCGCTCTTCTTCCAGAAAACCAATCATCCGGCTTTGACAGGATCAGATAACCATTGAAGCGCTTTACAAGCTCTATTCTATTTTGGTCGATGAACTTGCTATCAAATCCAATTTCAAAGTAATCAAGCGCTTGTTCAATCGAAGTGAAACTCGCTATTTTTTGTTGGAATTCTGTTTGGTTCATGGGGAGTTAGTCTCTGAAATGGTAGTAACTATTGTACCGAGTCAAAGACTTGTTTTATTGACTTTAGTTATGACTTATCCAGATTCTAGTTGTGGGCTTTTTAACTTTAAGTGATCCTTTTAACTCTCTGAGGCTTATAGATAAAACATCAATAAACTGTGCAGGAAAAAATCATGAATCGAATCAACCCAAAGAAGTTACTTCGTAGTAAATGGACCGCGGTTAGCCCAGTCAAGAAGGAGAAACACTTCATGATTACTGAGGTTGAATTCGAAGAAGGGGAGGTGATTCGTTGCTTAATAGAAGCGGTGATGACCAAACGAGAAGAAGCCATCAATTGGTGGGATTTGACCGACAAAGATCATTGGCTTCCTGGTTGGAAATAAAGATGGGAAGTCAGCACCTGAAGTAAGGACAACAAAGCCCAGATCTGCCAGTTTTAACTGCCAGATACCGTGCGTAATTGCCAGTACTTGAGCCCCTCTAATACACCCTCAGCGTGTGTTGCTCTGCTGGTATACACGTTGTCTCTATCCGATAGGTGAGCAACCTCAGGGTAATGATTAGCCACCAAGATCGAGTTTACGCCCTCTATCGTCAACATAGAGGTGTCGTTGGCAGAATCACCCGCTACGCACACTTCTTCAATGCTCAAATCATGTTGTTTGAGCAGGTGATGAATCGCAGTCGCCTTGTTGACGCCCTTCGGTGTGATGTCCAAATACCAATCGTGAGAGTAGGTGAGGTGTACATCCAATCCGTGCGACTCCAAGCTCGATTCGATCAGCTCGTGTTGAGGCTCAGATAGTTTTCCTTCAAAGGTAATCTTGTAGTCGCCTTGGTGGCTCTCTAAGCGTTCTCCCATGAAATCGAGTGGCGCAAGTGCTGACTCTACCTTTGATTTGTTCCACGACGCTTCTAATTGGTTATGCCAAATATGATCGGGCTTTTGGGAGTGGTCGTGGTGAATTCTGGTGCCCACATCGCTGATAATACTGTGTGGTTTCGGGTAGTTATCCGACGCCAAACCCACCCTAATAGAGGGTAGGGTTCTTCCTGTCGCAATGATAAATCGGATATCAGATTGCTCAGTTAAGTAGTCAAATAATTGATTAACCCCATGAGATGAACCTCCATCAAGCGTCCCATCAAAGTCACACACCAACATTTTTATCATTCGAGTGCCTTGTCCTTTTCTTTAATCATCGCGGAAAGTATGTCCATTTCTTATATAAATAATGGCTCAGCAATGAGTACTCTACAAGTTGTCTTTTGGCTTAGGTAATCGACATTCAATAGTTTGCAGCAAGCGTCACAGTCGGCGTTATGTTCTCGATATTAAAGATAATTCTATCAATTTTAACCGTGCCTAATTGGGTTCCATTTTACCGGTTGTGTCTACTTTTTTGCGGTGACTCTTTGCTTCTCTATTCGTTTGACTTATCACTTTGAATGCCTATTTTTCTTCGTTAATTTTGTGCAGGCCCTTCGTGTTGTATAAGCAAAGGCTGCGGGAGTATTTGACCCTCGCAAGAGAGCTAATCTCCAGTTTTGAAGTGACGCCAAAATCGTCGTTAAATGGTTTGTATTCGAATTATTTGTACACGAACCATTTGTACGTATTCTTGGTCTATTTAGCCTATTAATCGTCCTGATGTGAAATAAATATTCAATAATCTATCAGTAAGTAATACATAATATTGCAGGTGTTACTTGAGATTTAAATCTATTTGTTATCAGTGTTTTGCTGATTTTGTGTTTGATATTTAATCTTTGTTTTGGTTGGGTTTTTAACGATTCCTTTCCATTTTTACAGAACGAGACCCCTTGATTTACAGGGTTTAATTGCTTAGAGTGCTAATCGTTTTTTCGGGTTTAAATAACCATTTTTAAGTTTAAACAACCGTTTTTAAGTTTAAATAACTATTAGTTTAAATAACTAAGAAAGGATTAGATTACATGGATCCCATACTGGAAGTTAAGGGACTGTACAAGGTGTTTGGTGAAGACACCGACCGTGCTTTTACAATGATTAATGAAGGCGCGAACAAAGATAAAGTTTTCGAAGAAACAGGTTTAACGATCGGCGTTAACGATGTTTCTCTTAGCATTCAAGAAGGCGAGATTTTCGTAATAATGGGACTGTCAGGATCTGGCAAATCAACCCTAGTACGCCTTCTTAACCGCTTGATTGAACCTACCAAAGGTAATGTGCTTCTTCGAGGCAAAGACATTGCCCACATTTCAGAAGATGAACTCCGCGAAGTCCGCCGCAACAACATCTCAATGGTTTTCCAAAACTTCGCATTGATGCCTCACATGACAGTAATTGAAAATGCCGCATTTGGTCTTGAGCTAGCGGGTGTTGAAGTCGATAAGCGAAAACAGTCAGCATTTGAAGCGTTAGAGCGAGTAGGTCTTGGAGCGTATTCGGAATCTTACCCAGATGAGTTGTCTGGTGGTATGAAGCAGCGTGTAGGTTTGGCTCGTGCTCTAGCTTGCGACCCCGATATTCTGTTAATGGACGAAGCATTTTCTGCGCTCGATCCTTTGATTCGTACTGAAATGCAAGACGAGCTAATTCGACTTCAAAATGACGATAAACGAACGATTGTTTTCATCTCGCATGATT
Source organism: Vibrio sp. Evd11 (assembly GCF_900382755.1). Lineage (NCBI taxonomy): Bacteria > Pseudomonadati > Pseudomonadota > Gammaproteobacteria > Vibrionales > Vibrionaceae > Vibrio > Vibrio sp. Evd11. The sequence goes on along the minus strand of NZ_OSDX01000093.1, from coordinate 4,961 downwards.
TGGATGAAGCGATGCGTATCGGTGATCGAATTGCGATTATGCAAAATGGCGAAGTGGTTCAAGTTGGTACTCCTGACGAGATCTTAAATAACCCAGCGAACGACTACGTTGAAGCCTTTTTCCGTGGCGTGAATGTAGCAAGTGTTCTTACTGTGAAAGACATTGCACGTAAGAAGCCTGCTGCGGTATTTAAGAAGTCAGAGCATGACGGCCCAGCGTCCGCCCTACAAATCTTGATGGATAACGACCGCGAATACGGCATCGTTGTTGAGAAGAGCAGTCACTACTCAGGCATTGTGTCTATCGAGTCCCTTCGTAAAGCCCATAAAGAGAACAAATCGTTAGTTAGCGCACAGCTAGATGATGGCTTAACTCTCAATCCAGATTTACCAATCAATGATGTACTTGGCCTTGTGGGTGGCGTGCCTTATTCCGTTCCGGTTGTGGACGATAAAGGTAATTACTTCGGCGTTGTGACGAAATCACGACTGCTACAAACATTGGATAAGGGATAGATCATGTCGTCGGAACAAACAAATAATGACCCATGGTCGCAATCTGCACCTGCAGCTCAACCTGCAAGTGATCCTTGGGGCCAAGCCGCGGATACTTCACCATCGGCAGATTGGCTAAGCAGCGAAACTGTAGAAACCATTCCTTTTGATCCACTTAATCCTTTTGCAGAAGCCGTTCTGCCTGTTGATACTTGGGTTGAGTCTGGATTGAATTGGCTAGTTGAGCACGGACGCCCGTTATTTCAGGCAATACGTGTGCCTATCGATTTCATTTTGAGTTCATTTGAAACGGCATTGGTGTCTACACCAGCTCCATTCATGTTGATCATCTTGTTTCTCGTCGCATGGCAGTTTTCAAATCTGAAGCTTGGTGTGGCTACTGCAGTCTCTTTGACGTTCATTGGCTTGATTGGCGCTTGGTCTGAAGCGATGACCACACTTTCACTGGTTATGACGTCGGTCTTCTTCTGCCTGTTGATTGGTTTACCCATGGGGATATGGCTCGCTCGTAGTAATACTGCGGCTAAATTCGTACGCCCAATTCTCGACGCCATGCAAACGACGCCAGCCTTCGTTTATCTCGTACCCATCGTAATGTTGTTTGGTATCGGTAACGTTCCGGGCGTCGTGGTAACCATCATATTCGCATTGCCACCAGTGGTACGTTTAACCATCTTGGGTATTCAGCAAGTACCGGAAGATCTGATCGAAGCGGGTCACTCATTCGGTGCAAGCAAAAAGCAGATGCTATATCGAATTCAACTGCCCTTGGCCTTGCCAACCATCATGGCAGGCGTAAACCAAACACTAATGTTGTCGCTATCTATGGTGGTTATCGCATCAATGATCGCGGTAGGCGGTTTAGGTCAAATGGTACTGAGAGGTATCGGCCGTTTAGATATGGGGCTGGCTGCTGTTGGTGGTCTAGGCATTGTTATTTTGGCAATCCTACTTGACCGCATTACCCAAGTTCTCGGGGTAAATGCAGGTAATACAAAATTACGCTGGTATCACATGGGGCCTGTTTCCCTTGTGCTAAATGCGATAAATCGCGGTAAACAATCAGAACTACAACTAAGGAAAAACACCAATGAATAATTCATGGAAGAGCAAACTAGCCGTTAGCATCGTTTCGACACTGGCTGTATCAACGAACGTGTGGGCAGCAAGCTTGCCAGGTGAAGGTGTATCAGTTCAGCCTGTTCAATCTTCAGTTGCTGAAGAAACGTTCCAAACACTGATTGTTAACCGTGCTCTAGAAGAGCTTGGCTACGACGTGAAATCAACACAAGAAGTGGACTACAACGTAGCTTACACCTCAATTGCAAAAGGTGATGCAACGTTCCTAACCGTAGGTTGGTTCCCACTACACGCTGATAAATACAAAATGGCAGGTGGCGATGACAAATTCTACCGCGAAGGTCAGTATGTTAGTGGTGCCGCTCAAGGTTACCTAATTGATAAGAAAACGGCAGAAAAGTACAACATCACTAATATTGGTCAGTTAACTGATCCAAAAATCGCGAAGCTGTTTGATGCAGACGGTGATGGCAAAGCAGACCTAACAGGCTGCAACCCAGGTTGGGGCTGTGAAATGGTTATCGAACACCAACTATCGGCATTCAAATTGGACGATACAGTAACTCATAACCAAGGTAACTATGCTGCGATTATTGCTGACACAATTTCACGTTACCAAAAGGGTGAATCAATTCTTTACTACACGTGGACACCATACTGGGTGAGTGGCGTATTGGTGCCTAACGAAGATGTAGTATGGCTAGAAGTTCCATTCTCTTCACTTCCTGGTGAGCGTACGAATGTTGATACTACTTTGTCTAATGGTAAAAACTACGGCTTCGAAATGAACTCAATGCGCATTATTGCGAACAAAGAGTTTGCTAAGAACAACCCATCAGCGGCTAAACTTTTCGAAATCATCAAACTTAACATCAACGATGTAAGTGCTCAGAACATGATGATGAGCAAAGGTAAAAACAGCTCTGCGGATATCGAAGCACACGTTAACGGTTGGATTAAAGCGAACCAAAATACGTTCGATGCTTGGATTGCTGAAGCAAAGCAAGCTTCACTATAACGGTCACTCAAACTTGTTCTAGCTAGCCTAACATTTTGTCTAGATACTATGAGCGTGTTTTGTGATCGTGTAGATTTACTAAGTCGCTTTCAAATGAAGTGATAAGGCGACAAGAGTGAACATTAAAAAAGCTAGCAGTCCAATTTGGATTGCCGGCTTTTTGTTTTCTGTTTCTATTTTTGAGCTGTGAGCTTCTAGCTTTTAATTACAGCTCTAGCGCTCGCCTTGAACTTCAAAGTCATCGCTGACTAAACGAGCACAACCATCTGCCTCTAGTGCCCAGTGCTCGCGGTGTACTACGCCGAAAGCTTTGTTCATTGTCCAGCTAGCCGTAAGAATGTAACCACCTTCTGGGTGCTCTTCCCAGTTAACATCGGTGTAATCAACGTCTTTGAAGCCTTGGTCGATGATGTTTTGCCAAAACGCTTGAATCGCTTCACGACCTTCAAAAGTACCAAATGGACGAGCTTCCATCACACATGCTTGCGTGTATTGGTCTGCACAACCTTTTGCATCTTGGCTGTTGAATGCTTTTTGCCACGCGTTAATGCCTTGCTTACATGCTTCTAAGATTTGGTTGTCTAACATTGTCTTTCTCCATAACAGTCTTGTTTCGAGCACTGTCTTTTTGATTTGCTATCTCGATAAGTTGAATTGAGTTTAGTCTTGGAAATTGATTTGAAAAACAGAGATAATAGAAAATACTGTTTGTAAAAAGAGAATAATAAGATGAGTAAGTTAAAGCAGATGTCGATTTTCGCTCATATCGTAGAGCAGGGTTCAGTATCAGCTGCGGCTGAAAAGCTTGAGTTGTCTAAATCTGTCGTCAGTCAGCACCTCAAAATCTTAGAACAAGAGCTAGGCGCTTCTCTTCTTAAGCGCACAACACGCAGGCAATCGCTGACCAGTATGGGGGAGCGTTTTTATTTGAGTTGCAAAGACATCAACGTGATCGCTGAATCGGCTTGGGATATGGCGAAAGCTGAGCTAGAAGAGCCACAAGGTCGGATTCGTATCACGGCACCGAATGCGTTGATGGACTTGTTGGTTGCGCCTGTTGTTGCAGAACTGATGAAGCAATATCCGAAGTTAAGGCCAGAACTGATTAGTGATGATCAACACTTAGATTTCATGGAGCACGATATTGATCTCGCAGTACGGGTAGGCAGTTCACGTGATAGTAACCTAAAGCAAAAGCGTTTAGGTGAATTTAAAGACGTGTTATGTGGTGTTGAAAGCATGCTCTCTCGTGAGCTTGAATCTATTCCTTACATCGCAAATTCTTGGCAGGGAAAACAGGTGACTCATCACTTTACTTCGCAAAATGAACAAGACTTTATTTACCAACAGCCAGCCAGCTGCGTTACCAACTCCTTTCACAGTTGTCTCGCCTTGATCAAGTCTGGCGTTGGCATTGGTGTGATTCCAGACTTCTACCTTCATCAGTTATCCGATGAGGTGGTCGACATCATGCCAAGTTCACAATTACCAACTAACACCGTTTATGCGTTGAACCCATTCTCTTCAAACACACCGATCGCCATTAAACTTTGTATTCAAGCGTTGGAAGAGAAGCTCAAAAAGAACTTCGTTTAATTGCGTGTGTATTGGCAAAAAAAACAACTGTTGCTTATCAACAGCTAAGAGTTTTCTTGATTGTCTGATCTTTGTACCAAGTCATGCATCGAATGTGGGTGAGTCATGCAGTTCTAGGAATTACCTTCTGGGAGTGAGGCGTTGTGCTCTCGTTGTTGTCATATTTTGTGCTGTATCGGCGCGAGTAAGGGACAAGGAGTGATGGCCTTCGAGAATACAACGCTGCATAACTAGTTGGCTTTGTCATTCAGATGGCAAATTTTGCTTTAACTCTAAAAGCATTCGAAAAGCACTTTCGCCAGACATTTCGTACGGGTTAAATTGATCAGAGGTTGAAAACTGTAAGTTCAACAGTTCGGTTAAATTGGATTGCGGAATGTCTCCCATCGACCAATCTCCAAATTCTCTGCTATCAATCTCTTTAAAATAAAGTATTGCGACGTGATTGTGTCTCTCGTCGTTAAGAATATGGTTGTACGTGTGGTTAACTGCCTCTCTAGAACCTTCAATACATTGAAGAAAGTACTTTTGATTATGGCTGAGAAGCCCCGTTAAATGGCTCTGCCGATTATGATCTCGCGAGATAGCGAGTATTTCCTCCAATGCTTTGGAATCACAACATTCGGAAAGGGTACTGACATAAATTAACCGAGTTAGGAACATAGGCATTATTTCGAATTTTTGTTCAAAGGGTATTACTTAACAACCACCTACTAAAGTAGGTGGGTTAGTATTACGGACTGAAAGTCCGG
>NZ_OSDX01000038.1:0-40632 GCF_900382755.1 Vibrio sp. Evd11 | reverse complement strand
ATCTTCCTACAGAGGACTTTCACCTCATTAGTTCATGCCCATGCTGGGCGTACACAATGAAGTTCCCTACTCCTTCCTTCGTCAGTCTAGGGAATGACATATTTTAAGCAAAAAAAACGCCCTACCGAAGTAGAGCGTTTTCAAAAGCTTAGATTAATAATTCGCTAGGAATTATTGACCTTTAACTTCTTTAAGACCGTTGAAAGGAGCTTTAGAACCTAGAGCTTCTTCGATACGGATAAGTTGGTTGTACTTAGCAACACGGTCAGAACGGCTCATAGAACCAGTTTTGATTTGACCTGCAGCTGTACCTACCGCTAGATCAGCGATAGTTGCATCTTCAGTTTCGCCAGAACGGTGAGAGATTACTGCAGTGTAGCCAGCGTCTTTAGCCATCTTGATAGCAGCTAGAGTCTCTGTTAGAGAACCGATTTGGTTGAACTTGATAAGGATAGAGTTAGCTACGCCTTTCTCGATACCTTCAGCAAGAATCTTAGTGTTTGTAACGAAAAGATCGTCACCAACGATTTGAAGCTTGTCGCCTAGAAGTTCAGTTTGGTGCTTGAAGCCATCCCAATCTGACTCGTCAAGACCGTCTTCGATAGAAACGATTGGGAAGTTGTTAGCTAGTTCAGCTAGGTAGTGGTTGAACTCTTCAGAAGTGAAAGTTTTACCTTCGCCCTTCATGTTGTAGATGCCAGCTTCTTTGTCGAAGAACTCAGATGCTGCACAGTCCATAGCAAGAGTAACGTCTTTACCTAGTTCGTAACCAGCAGCTGCAACAGCTTCTGCGATAACTTCTAGAGCTTCAGCGTTAGATTTAAGGTTAGGAGCGAAACCACCTTCATCACCAACTGCAGTGCTGTAGCCTTTAGACTTAAGAACTTTAGCTAGGTTGTGGAATACTTCAGCGCCGATACGCAGACCTTCTTTAAGAGTTTTAGCGCCAACTGGTTGGATCATGAACTCTTGGATGTCAACGTTGTTATCAGCGTGCTCGCCACCGTTGATGATGTTCATCATTGGTAGAGGCATAGAGAACTGACCAGCAGTACCGTTTAGCTCAGCAATGTGCTCGTATAGAGGCATGCCTTTCGCAGCAGCAGCAGCTTTTGCGTTAGCTAGAGAAACAGCAAGGATAGCGTTAGCGCCAAACTTAGACTTGTTCTCAGTACCGTCTAGATCAAGCATAACTTGGTCAACGTCAGCTTGTGCTTTAGCGTCTTTACCAACTAGAGCGTCAGCGATTGGGCCGTTTACAGCTTCAATTGCTTTAAGAACACCTTTACCTAGGAAACGTGATTTGTCGCCGTCACGTAGCTCAAGAGCTTCGCGAGAACCAGTAGATGCGCCAGATGGAGCAGCAGCCATACCTACGAAACCGCCTTCTAGGTGTACTTCAGCTTCTACAGTTGGGTTACCACGTGAATCGATGATTTCACGACCTAGAACTTTAACGATCTTAGACATTGAATGTTTCCTTCTCGTTGAATATATAAATGTCAAATTTAAAGGTAGCAGCACAACTTACGCAGCTACCTGGATTCCTTTTTACTTTTCTAATTCGCCGCGCTGGAATTCGCCAGCCGCTTTAACGAAACCTGCAAACAATGGGTGACCATCGCGAGGTGTTGAAGTGAACTCTGGGTGGAACTGAGCAGCAACAAACCATGGGTGGTTCGGGTTCTCAATAACTTCAACCAGTTTCTTGTCCGCAGACAGACCCGATACTTTTAGGCCCGCTTTTTCGATTTGTGGACGAAGATTGTTGTTCACTTCGTAACGGTGACGGTGACGTTCATGGATCGTCGCGCTACCGTATAATTCGTAAGCTTTCGTCCCTTTCGCTAGGTGACAAAGCTGTGAACCAAGACGCATTGTGCCGCCTAGGTCTGATTTCTCAGTACGCTCTTCAACTTTACCTTCGCCGTCAATCCACTCAGTGATTAGGCCAACAACAGGGTATTTAGTTTCTTTGCAGAATTCAGAAGAGTGTGCACCTTCCATCTTCGCAACGTTACGAGCGTACTCAATAAGAGCAACTTGCATACCTAGACAGATACCTAAGTAAGGTACTTTGTTTTCACGAGCGTATTGTGCAGCAAGGATCTTACCTTCAACACCACGGTCGCCAAAGCCACCAGGAACTAGGATTGCATCTAGGTCTTGTAGAATTTCTGTGCCTTTAGATTCAACATCTTGTGAATCTACATATTTAATTGTGACACTTAGGCGGTTTTTCAAGCCTGCGTGTTTCAGCGCTTCATTTACTGATTTGTATGCGTCAGGCAGTTCAATGTACTTACCAACCATACCAATCGTCACTTCACCCGTTGGGTTAGCTTCTTCGTAAATTACTTGTTCCCACTCAGACAGATCAGCTTCTGGTGCATTGATACCGAAACGCGTACATACAAGATCATCAATGCCTTGAGCACGGATTAATTGTGGGATCTTGTAGATTGAATCTACGTCTTTCATCGAGATAACTGCTTTTTCTTGTACATTACAGAAAAGAGCAATTTTCTTACGTTCGTTTGCTGGGATAACACGATCTGAACGACAAACTAGGATGTCAGGTTGAATACCGATAGACAGTAGCTCTTTTACAGAGTGTTGCGTTGGCTTAGTTTTCACTTCACCCGCAGCTGCTAGGTATGGCACTAGAGTAAGGTGCATGAACATTGCGCGTTCACGGCCTAGTTCTACTGCTAACTGACGAATCGCTTCCATGAATGGTAGAGATTCAATATCACCTACAGTACCACCAACTTCAACAAGCGCGATATCGTGGCCTTTAGCACCAGAGATTACGCGTTCTTTGATAGAGTTAGTGATGTGAGGGATAACCTGGATTGTTGCACCTAGGTAGTCACCACGACGTTCATTACGTAGAACGTCAGCATAAACACGACCTGCTGTGAAGTTGTTACGCTTAGTCATTTTGGTGCGAATGAATCGCTCATAGTGACCAAGGTCAAGGTCTGTTTCAGCGCCATCTTCCGTAACGAACACTTCACCGTGTTGAGTCGGGCTCATAGTGCCTGGATCAACGTTGATGTAAGGGTCAAGCTTCATCATAGTCACTTTAAGACCACGAGCTTCTAAAATAGCCGCAAGAGATGCTGCTGCAATACCTTTACCTAGAGAGGATACAACCCCGCCAGTAACAAAAATGTAATTTGTCGTCATGTTTAACCTGAAATTGGTTGAATGAGGGAAATGGATTACTTCTGGACGGGATGAAAATATACCAGAAGCCCCTTATCGCCACAACGTGAAATCTATCACACTGCAATTTTTTATTTTTTGCTTCAAATCAATTCATGATAAAAGCTTTGATGATCTTTTCTCCGCCACTTTGACTTCATCCCACATGGAATCAAGCTGTTGTAGAGAAAAGTCGGTCAGAATTTTATCTTGCTGACGAACTTTTTGTTCCACACCTTTAAAGCGGCGTGAGAATTTCAGATTGGCTTTATTAAGAGCCGTTTCTGGATTTTTACCCAAATGTCGCACTAAATTGACCGTCGCAAACAATAAATCACCCAGTTCTTCTTCAACTAAATCTTCGTTTGGCGTTACTTGAAGCGCTTCTTCTAACACCTCATCAACTTCCTCTAAAACCTTATCAGCGACTGGGCCAATAGTGTCCCAATCAAAGCCAAATTTCGCGACTTGCTTTTGAATTTTTGTAGCACGCGAAAGTGCAGGTAGAGAGTTTGGTATTGAGTCTAGAATACTTTCTTGAGTTTTGCCTGCCTGTGCTTTCTCTTTGGCTTTTTCAGCTTCCCAATTGGCATTAATTTCTTCATCGCTGGCAAACTCTGTATCAGAAAATACGTGTGGATGACGGCGCGTCAGTTTCTCATTGATACCGTCGACCACATCAGAGAACTCAAACAAGCCCTGCTCTTTTGCTAATTGACTGTAGAAGATTACCTGAAACAACAGGTCACCCAACTCTTCTTGTAGGTTCGGCCAATCTTTGTTGTGAATCGCGTCCACCACCTCGTAGGTCTCTTCGATAGTATGCGGCACAATTGTTTCAAAATTTTGTTTCAAATCCCAAGGACAGCCACCTTCTGGATCGCGCAGCTTAGTCATAATCTGTTCAAGTTGTTCAATCGGGTGATTCATCGTTTTCTTCCTATTCACTGTCTTTGATTTTTAAATTTATAACGTCTTCTAAAACTAAAAGGTACTGATACTAAAAAAGGTGAGCAGCCAAAACCACTCACCTTTGTTGATACTGTCTAATTCTCTAAATAATTGAAACTGTGGCTAGGCGACAAGCAAGCGAGACTCCTGAGCATAGCTTGTCTATGTGATTGAGCGAGTGCGCGCAGGCAACAACGCCATCAGCTTCAAGTATGACGAGAATTTTAGCCTAGGCGTTTAACACTCATAACATCTTTGATTTGCTCGACACGGCTCGTTACTCGACTCAGAATTTCAATGTTGGTCACTTCCAAATCGAAATCCATCACCGACAGCTGACGTTTATAGTCAATACGGCTCTTCATTGTCGTCACACTGACTTTTTCGTTTAAGAACAGGGATGTTATATCTTTCAACAAGCCGGTACGTTCTAGCGCCTCTACACGCAGCGTTAAGATATACGAGCCTACAAAACCATCGCCCCACACAGTATCAATGATACGTTCGGGAGCATGCAGGTTAAGTTCACTTAACTGTTCACAATCGCTGCGGTGTACTGAGATACCACGCCCTTGAGTAATGTAACCTTTGATCACATCGCCCGGGATAGGCTGACAACAACGAGCCAAGTGGGTCATTAAGTTATCGACACCTTCAACAACGACAGCATCCTTTTTCGGACGACTCTGATGCGCTGGCTTATTGTCAGACTCAAGCAGCTTCTCTAGCGCTTTCTTATCTTCTTCTTCCGCCGTTGGTTTGTTGACCAAAGCATTGATGTGATTAACGACTTGGTTAATACGCAAATCGCCACTACCAATACCCGCATACAATTCATCTGGAGTGTTGACGTTGAATCGTTTCAGCGCGTATTGCTCAGCATCTTTCAGTGTAGCGCCGACTCTGCCCAGCTCGACTTCTAGAATATCTCGCCCCGCTTCGAGGTTTTTCTCACGACTCTGAGCACGGAACCAAGCGTTAATTTTTGCTCGAGCTCGACTTGAATGAACAAAACCTGTCGTCGGATTCAACCAATCGCGTGATGGATTCGGTTCTTTTTGAGTGATGATTTCAACTTGATCACCCATCGCCAACTTATGAGTAAATGGAACGATTCGACCTGCGACTTTGGCACCGATACAACGGTGTCCAACCATCGAGTGGATGTGGTAAGCAAAGTCCAACGGTGTTGCACCCATTGGTAAATCGACCACATCACCGCGAGGTGTAAAGGCATAGACACGATCATCAAAGACTTGGCTACGGACTTCATCCAGCATCTCGCCAGAATCCGACATCTCTTCTTGCCAGTCGATAAGCTTACGCAACCAAGTAATTTTCTCATCGTAGCCACTGCGTACGCCGCTAGATGCACCTTCTTTGTATTTCCAGTGCGCAGCAACGCCCAATTCAGAGTCTTCATGCATCTGCTTGGTACGAATCTGAATTTCAATGGTCTTGCCTTCAGGGCCAAGAACTACGGTATGAATCGACTGATAACCATTCGGCTTAGGGTTCGCCACGTAGTCATCAAATTCACTAGGTAGATGTTTATATTTGGTGTGAACCACACCTAAGCCGGCATAACAGTCTTGCAGTTGGTCGGCGATAATACGCACCGCACGCACGTCAAAAAGCTCATCAAACTCTAAGCCTTTTTTCTGCATTTTACGCCAGATACTGTAGATGTGTTTTGGTCGACCGCTGACTTCAGCATTGATGCTTGAACGGTTCATTTCTGACGTGAGATCGTCAACAAAGTCGGTGATGTATTGTTCGCGCACAATACGTCGTTCAGACAGCTGTTTAGCAATCTGCTTGTATGTATCTGGTTGTTGGTAGCGGAAAGCGTAATCTTCAATTTCCCACTTTAGCTGACCAATACCTAAACGGTTTGCAAGAGGCGCATAGATGTTGGCACACTCTTTTGCTGCCGCACGGCGCACAGCATCAGGGGCCTTTTTCACTTCTATGAGGTTACAAATTCGCTCTGCTAGTTTAATGACTACGCAGCGGAAATCATCCACCATTGCCAATAGCATTCGTCGAACATTATCGACTTGACCCGAGGCAGCACTGCCTTCAAGGGTGACATTTAGCTGGCCCAAAGCCGCCATTTCTTCCACGCCATCAATCAGCTTTACGGTTTCCTTTCCGTAACTTTCTTCAAACGCTTCACGCTCAAAAACACCGCTTGATACGACAGGGAAGAGTTGTGCCGCCACTAAAGTAGCGCGATCCATCGACAAGGTGACCAAGATTTCGATCATCTCGCGACCACGCCAAAGTAAAAGCTCACCTTGCTCGTGATCTTTTAATAGCTCTTCACAGTGACGATAAACTTTGGTCAGTTTATTCGAGGTTTTTGCGTCTTGATTCAATGACGCAATCCAATTATCTAGCTCAAACTGTTCGCTTGGGTTTAAATGTGCGCTTCGTACCGCAACCATCATGCCTTCCTAGTTATTATGTTTTATACCCAATTCAATATGACTAACTGGTTCCACGTTAGTTCGACTCATATTGATATCAGTGCAGGCTGCCCCGCACCTTTGTAATACATTTTCAAGCCTTATTTAAGGGCTTCTAAGCCTTGATAAAGAGAGCCATCGATTCGAGATGACTGGTATGAGGGAACATGTCCAACATGCCTAGCTTAGCCAATTGGTAGCCTTGTTTTTCTAAGCTCTCTGAATCTCTAGCTAGAGTAGCAGGATTACACGAAACATAAACCACACGCTTCGCTCCTAACCCTGAAATTTGATCAACGATCCCACTCGCTCCAGCACGAGCTGGATCGAGTAAGATTTTATCAAATCTTTCTTTTGCCCAAGGTTGTGAAGACAGCTCTTCTTCAAGGTTCGCTTGGTAGAATTCTGTATTATTTAATTGATTCAAAGCTGCGTTAGACGTTGCCTGCTGAACCATTTCATCGACACCTTCAACCCCCACCACAAACGCAGATTGTTGTGCGATAGGCAGACTAAAGTTGCCCAAGCCACAAAACAGGTCGAGCACTCGCTCATCGGCTTGAGGCTCTAACCATTCAATCGCTTGAGTTACCATCTGTTTATTGACCTTTTGATTCACTTGAATGAAGTGGTTTGGCTCAAAAGGTAAGGTTACGCCAGTTTCGCTATAGCTTGGCGTATCACCCACCAAACGAATCAACTTGTCAGTTTCTGGCATAGAATACAGCGTAGCGCCTTCTGCCAGAGCCAACTCAATCAAAGATTGCTCATCTTTTTCAACCAAAGGCTTAAGGTGGCGTAGCACCATGACTGGACCAGTATCCCCGATCACTAATTCAACGTGTCCTAAAGAAGTAAGGTTGCTGAAAGTATTCAGTAAACTTTTCAGCTTTGGCAGCAAGATATTGAGACGAGGGTCAAGCACCGCACAATCGGTAATATTTTCAATCTGCTTGCTTTGCTTTTTACGGAAACCAAATTGAAGCTGCTGTGTCTTTTTATCGACAAATAAGCTGATGCGCGCACGGCGACGATAACCTGTTTCATGACCAATAATCGGTTCAACAACGTCTGTTTTATCCGTTTGGTATTGGCTCATCAGATGGCTCAAAGACTGCGCTTTATGTTCTACCTGAGAAGAGTAGCCAAGGTGCTGGAGATGACAGCCACCGCACTGATTAAAATGTTTACAGAAAGGCTTCAAACGCAGTTCGCTTGGCTCCAGTAATTTAATCAGTTTTGCTCGCGCAAATTTACTCTTACTCTCGATGAGCTGAATAACAACCTGCTCACCCGGCAATGCACCATCAATGAAAACAGGCTTATTCTTCTGATAAGCAATCCCTGCCCCATTGTGATCCATTCGTTCAACCAAAACCGATTGGTGCTTGGTCTCGAATTGAGTTTTCTTTTTTGGTTGAAAAAAACGTGCCATTGCTTGTGCCTAATGTATCTTTTAATAAGTAATTTGTATCCAGGACTCACTATTATGCCTTGGAATCATTGTCGAACGTCACGGCTTTGATTAAGCTTACCGTTCACTTAACCGCCATTGTGCGCGTTATTTTCCCATATCCAGACCTCGATGTAATTAAAGAACATGACCAGATATGGCTTAAGAGCCCGTGTAATTACCTTAACTCTAGTTCCAACCCTAATTATTGGGCTGCTATTGAGTGCATTTTTCTCATTTAACCGCTATCAAGACCTTGAGGGTCAGGTGGTTAACACTGGTACTAGCATTATAGAACCGCTTGCGATTGCGAGCGCATCTGGCATGCAACTCGAAAGCCGAGAGTCTGTTCGCCAGCTCATCAGCTATGCGCATCGAAAAAACTCTAACCTTGTGCGCAGTATCGCGGTATTTGATGATCGCCATGAGTTGTTCGTAACCTCAAACTTCCACCCCGACTTTGAAAGCCTCACTTATCCCAAAGATAAGCCGATACCGCATTTGAGCTCTTCGAACCTGCTCGATAACACGCTGATCCTCAGGACACCCATCATCGCTGAGGGGCAATACATCAACTCAGCCAACGGGCAATCGCAAGCGAACCAAGCCATTGGCTATATAGCGATTGAGCTCGACTTATCTTCATTGCGATTGCAGCAGTATCAAGAGGTGTTCTCTGCTTTCTTGGTGTTGATTCTGGGACTAGGTTTATCGGGCGTGTTTGCGTTCCGCTTAATGCACGATGTAACTCAGCCGATCACGCACATGAAAAACATGGTTGACCGGATTCGACGTGGTCACCTCGATGTGCGTATCGAAGGCAAGATGCATGGTGAGCTAGATTCACTGAAAAACGGTATCAACGCGATGGCGGTATCGTTATCAGAATATCACGTAGAGATGCAACACAGCATCGACCAAGCCACGTCTGATCTGCGTGAGACCCTAGAGCAATTAGAGATTCAAAACGTTGAGTTGGACATTGCGAAAAAACGCGCTCAAGAAGCAGCACGTGTTAAGTCTGAGTTCTTGGCTAACATGTCTCACGAATTGAGAACACCGCTCAACGGTGTGATTGGCTTTACTCGTCAGATGCTTAAGACCCACCTATCGACCAGCCAAACCGATTACTTGCAGACCATTGAGCGCTCTGCCAATAACCTACTCAGCATCATCAACGACATTCTTGATTTCTCGAAGTTAGAAGCTGGTAAACTAGCACTCGAAAACATTCCATTTGAATTCCAAGCCAGCCTTGAAGAGGTTGTGAACCTTCAAGCCACCAACGCTCATGAGAAAGGCCTGGAGCTGACTCTAAAAATAGACCCGAAAGTGCCACCAGGCGTGGTTGGTGATCCGCTGCGTATTCAGCAGATCCTAACCAACCTTGTTGGTAACTCAATCAAGTTTACCGAGCGTGGCAATATCGATATCAGTGTTGAGCTTCGTTCGCAGACCGAAGACAACATCGAACTTCAATTCATGGTTCGAGATACCGGTATAGGTATCTCAGAACGTCAACAGGCTCAGCTATTCCAAGCCTTCAGCCAAGCAGATGCGAGTATCTCTCGTCGTTATGGTGGTACAGGCCTTGGTCTCGTTATCACACAGAAATTGGTAAGCCAAATGGGCGGTGAGATCAGCCTCACTAGTCGCCTGCACCAAGGTTCAACCTTCTGGTTTACCTTAAGGCTATCAACGACTGATATGCCAATGACCGAGCTTATCGAAACTCAATGCCTACAAGACAAACAGTTACTGTTGATCGAGCCGAACATGCAAGCGGCATCGATTACTCAGCAGATCCTAACCCAAGAAGGCTTAGTGGTAACGTACCGTTCGGTTATGCCTGACGAATCTACCTCATATGACTACGTTCTACTTAACTTAGCCGCGAACCAAGAGTACCAACTTGATACCGTCAGTGGTTGGGCAATTGGTGCGAAGAAGATTGCTCAGAACGTGATTATTGGTACGCCAAGTACTGAACTTGCATTGGGTGAGCAACTGATGAAAGAGGTTGATGTTCAGTGCATCACCAAGCCTCTCTCTCGTAAGAAACTGCTGCAAACTCTGATCTCTAATCAAGCACCAACCTTGATTGCTCCAGCGATTGAAACGCACTCAGAAGAGAAGCTACCGTTAACGGTACTGGCGGTCGACGATAACCCAGCCAACCTGAAGTTGATTACTGCGTTATTGAAAGAGCGAGTGGAAACCGTGATCAGCTGTACTAATGGTCAACAGGCGATCGACAAAGCGACTAGCACACCGTTTGATATCATCTTCATGGATATCCAAATGCCACAAATGGATGGAGTGACCGCTTGTAAGCACATTAAGAAACTCGCTAACAACGCCAACACACCGATTATCGCAGTGACCGCGCACGCCATGATGGGTGAGCGAGATCGACTGCTAGCTGCGGGCATGGATGATTACCTAACCAAGCCTATCGAAGAGCATGTCTTACAGCAGGTTCTGCTTCATTGGAGCCCAGCTTCAGAGGTTGAGCATATCAATAAAATAGACCCTGAACATCCTGCGGTCGCGGTTGAGATAGATAATAGCCAGCCACAAGAAACAGAAGCGAACGTGCACAAAAACATCATCATTGATTGGCAAGCCGCAATGAAGCAAGCCGCTAACAAAGAGGATCTTGCACGCGATATGCTGCGAATGTTAGTGGACTTTATTCCTGAGGTTTACGAAGCCGCAGAGAAAGCGATAGAAGACAACGACTTCCCTGTTGAAGAACTGATACATATCATCCACAAGATGCACGGCAGCAGCTCATACAGCGGCGTACCAAGACTAAAATCGGTATGTGCAACGATAGAGAAAGAGTTGCGCTCAGGCACTTCCATTGAGGCGATTGAGCCGGAGCTATTTGAATTGCAGGATGAATTAGATAAGGTTCAGGCAACAGCGATTCATTACTTGCAGCCGATTAACAGTTAAAAGTTAGCTGCTGGCTGCTGGCTGAAGGCAGTTAGCAGTTAGCAGTTAGCAGTTAGCAGTAAATTGAACGCGTTCAGATAATAAAAAAGCAGAGCCATGAGCTCTGCTTTTTTTAACTTGAATATTTGGTCAGTGTTAATCAATTCGTTCGCTGCCTAAACACGCTCGCTGTCTAAGCAGACGACTAAACACATGGTTCAATCCAAAGCTTACGACTCAAGTAATACCGTCGCCACCGCGTAGTGGCGTTCATCGGAAATAGTTAGATGAATCGACTTTGTTCCATTCGCCAGTGCGATTTCCTGAGCTTTGTTATGTAAGCTCAAAACGGGCTTGCCATGCTCATCGTTCGATATTTCAAAGTCATGAAAGGTCACACCAAGCGCAATGCCCGTGCCAAGCGCTTTCGATGCCGCTTCTTTAGCCGCAAAACGCTTCGCAAGGTAACGCCCTTTTTGCTTAAGCTGCTGGAATACTTCAAATTCAGAATCCGTCAAAATACGTTGAGCGAAAGCCTCCCCACTTCGTGACAATGCTTTTTCTACACGCTCTATTTCTGCGATATCTGTACCTAATCCAACAACAGCCATGTTTACCTTACTATTAAACTTCGATTTATTGATTCTATTGGTTTTTGATTAACCACTTACCTAATTAACTAATTAAGCGTTGTTACGTGCTGTTTCCATGATTGCTTTCATGTCTGCAACAGCTTTGTTCAAACCATCAAACACTGCGCGTCCCATGATCGAGTGACCGATGTTCAGCTCGTAGATCTCAGGGAGTGCCGCAATTGGCGCTACGTTGTGGTAAGTCAGGCCATGGCCCGCATTGACTGTAATACCAAGATCATCTGCGTAGCTTGCGCCTGCAGCAATCTTTTTAAGTTCATCTTGCTGATCTTCTTCTGTTTTCGCATCAGCGTAATGACCAGTATGAAGCTCAATAAACGGCGCACCACATGCTTTTGCTGCATCGATTTGCTCACGATCTGCATCGATAAATAGAGAGACCTTAATACCCGCAGCCGACAGTTTTTCGGTCGCCGCTTTGATCTTCTCTAGTTGACCGACCACGTCCAAGCCACCTTCAGTCGTTAGCTCTTCGCGTTTTTCTGGAACTAAGCAAACGAACTCAGGATTGGTATCGAGTGCGATTTGAACCATCTCGTCCGTCACGGCCATCTCAAGATTCATGCGAGTTTGGATTGTCTCAGCAAGAATACGCACATCACGGTCAACGATATGACGGCGATCTTCGCGTAGGTGAATAGTGATGCCGTCAGCACCAGCACGTTCAGCAATTTCAGCTGCGTGTACTGGGTCTGGATATTTAGTACCACGTGCATTACGTAGTGTTGCAATATGGTCGATATTAACGCCTAAAAGGATTGAGCTCATTTTCCAATACTCCGTGCTCTAGAGAGGGCTATTGTTGGCATAAATAGCTCTCTACTTTTTAATGGTTTGCCGCCAAGATACGGCTTTAAGGCTATGCGTGTAAAGCGTTTTGCCGCTTTTAACTGCTCTTTAGTGATAAACCTACGTTCACTGATTGCGATAAGTTCATCGCCCATAAAAGTTAGGTTATCTCGACGTACCGATGCGATAAAACCTTTCTGCTCTCGATAACGATAAGTCATGCTCGGATCAATCGGTTCACCGGTGCCAGCACAGTGTAAAAAGTCGACGCCATACCCCATAGCGGAAAGTAGAGCCAATTCAAAACGACGTAGCGCTGGCTCAGGATTCTCATTATGAGCGAGTTCTGTTAAGGCATGAAGATAGTCATGAAAAAATGCGGGCATAGCCACTTCGGCCATCAACACTCGCCCAACTAACTCATTGACGTACATGGCTGAATACAGATTGATACCGGTAAGAGGAAGCCCCAAGCTGATGGGTTCAGCTTGGCGCAACGTTTTCATTGAACCATTGCCAGACCACTTAAGCAGCAGCGGCGTAAAAGGTTGCAATGCACCTTTCAAATTAGAACGCTTACTCCGCGCACCTTTAGACATCAACGTCACCCGACCGTACTCTTCACTGAAGACGTCCAGAATCAGGCTCGACTCACTGTATGGTCGACGGTGCAACACAAAGCATCGCTGTAACCCTTCGCTCAATAACTTACCCTTCTTACAGATACAAAAAGAGAGAGTTCGCACTCTCTCTTGTATTTATATTCAATTCAACTTTCTTAATATCAGAAAGTGACGTTCAATATATTATAGATCGTCGATGTAGCCTAACGAGCGAAGTGCACGCTCATCGTCAGCCCAACCAGACTTAACTTTAACCCAAGTCTCTAGGTAAACCTTACGGCCGAATAGTTCTTCCATATCGATACGAGCTTCACGACCAATCGTTTTGATCTTCTCGCCCGCTTTACCAATCACCATCTTCTTCTGACCAGTACGTTCAACAAGAATCAAAGCGTTGATGTGGAAACCATCGTTATCTGGGTTGTAATCAAAACGCTCGATTTCAACCGTTACTGAGTAAGGTAGCTCTTCGCCTGTGAAGCGCATCAGTTTTTCACGGATGATTTCAGAGGCCATAAAGCGCTGTGAGCGATCCGTTACGTACTCTTCAGGGAAGTGGTGCGTCGCTTTTGGTAAAGAATTACGAACGTGCTTACGCAGTACATCGATATTCTTACCTTGCTTCGCCGAGATTGGCACAACATCAAGGAAGTCCATCTTCTTAGACACTTCCATCATGTGTTGCATCACGTCGGTACGGTCTTGAACGTTGTCTACCTTGTTAATACAAAGGACTACTGGGAAATCTGTTTTTCTCAGCTTGTTCAGTACCATTTCATCGTCGTCAGTCCAGTGAGTACCGTCAACAAGGAAAAATACTAGGTTCACATCACTCAGTGAGCTGTTCGCCGCACGGTTCATCAAACGGTTGATTGCACGCTTTTCTTCGATGTGAAGTCCAGGAGTATCAACGTAGATCGCTTGGTAATCACCTTCAGTTTCTACACCCATAATACGGTGGCGTGTCGTCTGAGGTTTACGTGATGTGATCGAGATTTTCTGACCCAAAATATGGTTCAGAAGCGTCGATTTACCTACGTTTGGTCGACCCACGATAGCGATGAAGCCACAGTGTTGGTTTTCCGGTAGGCCCGTTTTTTTGCTATCAGATGAAAAGAATGCATCGATATCGAAATCTTGATTGTTATCAGACATTGCTTAGTTGCTCTAATGCTGTTTCAGCAGCCGCTTGTTCTGCCTTGCGGCGGCTAGTGCCTTTACCGATAACAGGTTTATCCACACCTGCCACTTCACACTCAACCGTAAACTCTTGGTTGTGTGCTTCACCTTTAATATTAGTCACTGTGTAGACAGGTAGGGGATTTCTTCGACCTTGTAAAAACTCTTGTAGGCGAGTTTTCGGATCTTTTTGAGATACACCAGGCTGAATAGACTCTAGGCGAGATTGGTACCAGCTTAAAATAATGCGGCGAACAACCTCGGTATCACTATCTAAATAGACAGCACCGATGATCGCTTCTACTGCATCCGCTAGAATAGAATCACGACGGAAACCGCCACTCTTCAACTCACCTGGACCTAATTTTAAGTAATCTCCTAGTTCGAATTCACGACCTAGTTCTGCCAATGTATGACCACGTACTAATGTTGCGCGCATGCGGCTCATATCACCTTCGTTTACCTTAGGGAAACGGTGGTAAAGATCATCAGCGATAACAAAACTTAAAATTGAATCGCCCAGAAACTCAAGACGTTCGTTGTGTTTACCTGCGGCGCTGCGGTGAGTCAGCGCCAGATGGATAAGATCGGCATCATTAAACTGATAGCCAATCTTTCTCTCTAGTTTATCAATTGGAGAATTCATGCTCTCTCGATGTGTTATGTGATCGATTAGTGAATCCCACCGATGCGATTAAAACGCACACCAGTAGGAATCCATGCTGGAAGTACACTGTCTGAACCGCGTTCGAATTCGAAGCTGATCCAAATAGCAACGGCCTTACCAACAAGGTTTGCTTCAGGGACAAAGCCCCAGTAACGGCTATCAGCACTGTTGTCACGGTTATCACCCATCACAAAGTATTGGCCTTCTGGAACGATCCACTCGTTAACACCATTGCGAGGTTGATATGCTTGCACACGATCACGTCGTAATGGGTTAACTAAAATTTGGTGCTCCACATCACCCAGCTGTTCATTCAGCTGAATCAGAGGCACACCGTCTTGAATAAATTGGCTTTCTTCAACGTGACTTAATTTCACTGGTTCACAGCTACTTGTGCCCTTCGCTTGAATGCAGACCTCTTTGCGGCTGCTGTAGCGAATTGTGTCGCCCGGCATACCAACCACACGTTTGATGTAGTCGATATTCGGCTGAGGTGGGTACTTAAATACGATTGAATCACCACGCTCTGGCTTGCCTGTTTCTACCAACTGAGTGCGCCATACTGGGTCTTTTAGACCGTACGCGTACTTCTCTACTAAGATGAAATCACCAACCAAAAGGGTTGGCATCATCGAACCAGATGGGATTTGAAACGGTTCATAAATAAATGAACGCAAGATCAAAACAAATGCAATTACCGGGAAAATGGACACACTGTTCTCAACCCACCAAGGCTGAGCCGTAACTTTTGCGCTGGTTTCAGCGTCTAGGCCATTCGATTGTGCTTCAACGTCAGCCAGTTTTTGTTGGCGTTTCTTCGCCCACACAAACTTTTCCAACGCCCATACAATGCCAGTCACTAGAGTTACGATCACTAAGATAAGCGAAAATGTATTAGCCATTGATATCCCTTAAATTTCATTTCTTTAAAAATAACGAAAGTGAAAGAATAGCGAGCTACTCTTCCACTTTCAATTATTCGTTTAATGCTGGATAAAGTTAGTCTTTACCAACATGAAGAATCGCTAAGAATGCTTCTTGAGGCAGTTCAACGTTACCGATCTGCTTCATACGCTTCTTACCTTCTTTTTGTTTCTTAAGAAGTTTCTTCTTACGACTGATATCACCACCGTAACATTTTGCGATTACGTTCTTACGCAGTTGTTTCACTGTAGAACGAGCAATGATGTGGTTACCAATCGCGGCTTGAATCGCGATATCAAACATTTGACGAGGGATGAATTCTTTCATCTTCTCAACCAATAGACGACCACGAGACTGTGCAATGTCTTTGTGCGTAATGATAGCCAGTGCGTCAACCGTTTCGCCATTAAGCAATACGTCTACACGAACCATGTTCGACACTTCAAAACGTTGGAAGTTGTAATCCAGTGACGCATAGCCACGAGATGTTGATTTCAAACGATCGAAGAAGTCTAGAACCACTTCTGCCATTGGCAGGTCGTAAGTCACAGCAACTTGCTTACCGTGATAAACCATATCAACTTGAACACCACGTTTTTCTACACATAAGGTAATGACGTTACCTAGGTAGTCAGACGGTACAAGGATATTACAACGAGCGATAGGCTCACGAATTTCTTCTACATCATTAGTCGCAGGCAGTTTAGCCGGGCTATCAACGTAAAGAATGCTGCCATCCGTTTTTACAACTTCGTACACTACGGTTGGTGCCGTTGTGATGAGGTCTAGGTCGTATTCACGCTCTAAACGCTCTTGGATGATCTCCATGTGAAGCATTCCTAAGAAGCCACAACGGAAACCAAAGCCAAGTGCTGCTGAACTTTCTGGTTCGTAGAACAGTGATGCATCGTTCAGGCTTAGTTTGCCTAGTGCGTCACGGAAGTTTTCGTAGTCATCAGACGATACTGGGAATAGGCCTGCATATACCTGAGGCTTCACTTTTTGGAAACCAGGTAGACGTTCTGTGCTGCCGCCTTTTGCAAGCGTCAACGTATCACCAACAGGTGCGCCAAGGATGTCTTTAATACCACAAACAACCCAACCAACTTCGCCAGTATTTAGCTCAGTTGTGTCGATTTGCTTAGGTGTGAAGATACCTAGACGGTCAACACCCCAAACTTGGTCTGTCGACATTACTTTAATCTTGTCGTTCTTCTTCAGCTTACCGTTCTTGATACGAACCAAAGAAACAACGCCTAAGTAGTTATCGAACCAAGAGTCGATGATCAGCGCTTGCAGTGGCGCTTCTGGATCACCTTCTGGTGGTGGGATAGCCGTTACGATGTTTTCAAGAACGTCGTCAACACCGATACCGGTTTTTGCAGAACAACGAGTCGCTTCCATCGCATCGATACCAACGATCTCTTCGATTTCTTCAGCAACACGCTCAGGTTCAGCTGCAGGTAAGTCAATCTTGTTCAAGATTGGCACTACTTCCAGTTCCATTTCGATCGCGGTGTAACAGTTTGCTAGAGTTTGTGCTTCAACACCTTGACCAGCATCCACAACCAATAGCGCGCCTTCACAAGCGGCTAGAGAACGAGATACTTCGTAAGAGAAATCTACGTGTCCTGGAGTGTCGATAAAGTTAAGTTGGTAAGTTTCACCATCTTTCGCTTTGTAATCTAAAGTCACACTCTGCGCTTTAATTGTAATACCACGCTCGCGTTCTATATCCATAGAATCGAGGACTTGAGCTGCCATCTCACGTTCACTTAACCCTCCACAAACTTGGATTAAGCGGTCAGAAAGGGTCGACTTACCGTGGTCGATGTGGGCGATAATCGAAAAATTACGAATGTGCTTCATAGGCTTGGTGTGACTAAACTCTTTGAATAGGGATAATAAGAAAGCCGCGACACGTCCAATCTAGATTCAGCATTGGTGGCGGCATTTCAATCAAGTTGGCAGATTCTACCCAATTTAAGGGCAAGAAGCATCATAAATTAGACGAGAGGCTTACCTAGGATTCGAATCAAGACGACTTCTTGCTTAGATTTGTCTTCCATTGGTTTGGCTAAGCGCTTCGCTAAGGCAATCCCACCAGCAGTGAACAGCGCGGCACTGAGTATGACTATCCCCTCGCCCCCTTGGAGTAAGGGTTGTAACAAGAGTTGTCCAAAACCAGCACCAATCATCAACATGAAAAGTGGGATGAGATAAACGATCGCAGCCGACTGAAGTAGGCTTTTCTCTGGAAAGCCAATTTCTACGATTTGTCCTGCTTTGACTGAGCTTTTGGTTTTAAGCTGCCAAAACAAGGATTTATTGCCAACAGCCTTGGTAACAATACCCGTTCCGCAGCTTTTTTGAGAGGAACAGCTGCTGCAACTGGTTTGTTGTTCGCAGCTCAGTTGAACAAAGTATTGTTGACCGCTTTGTTCAACCGAACTAACCGTTGCCAGCGCAGTCATCATTGCGCTGATACCGGTTTATTGAACGTAACTGATTGAGCAATACGTTTGGCGGTTGCTGGCGGAATATCACCAACCACAGAGATTTCTTTGTCGCCAATCACTAAGCTGTGTAAGGTTCTGCGCCCTTGGCGTACCAACTGCCCTTTCAATGAATGTTCGTCTTTATCGGCGATATAAACCGAAAAGCTAAACAATCCATCACTGAAAAGTTGGCTTTCAACCATTTTATCGGTCGCTGCCATTTGATAACGGCTAAGCTCTTTTGACTTAAACCCTTCCGGTATCCAAGAGGCTTGCCAATTAGTTTCACTCACTAGGCCTTCCGGCAGTGATAAGACTTTCGGTAATTGAGCTTGGTTCAAGCCACCCATTGCCTCAGCAATCTTATCGTTCACCACATAAGAAATGGTGCGGTACTGTTCAAGCACTTCGCCATCACGATCCAACAGATCGGCACGCAAAGGTAGACTCGTTTTTTCGTCAACCCAAACGACATAAGAATAGCGAAGCCCATCTTTCGGAACCACTCGCAATACTTGTGTAGTACTTCCAGCTTCACGAGCTCGACCCACTTTCACGAAATCGTAGTAATCGTTGAGCGCGTCAATACCTCGGTTAATCATAGGAATGACAGGTGCAACCATACTGCCAGACTGGATAGTGAATGGTTCTGTACCCGGTTCTATATAGCTAACTTCGTCGCCACGTCGAATGACTTCGCGAACGGGCCCGCTTAAGTAAACAAGGTGTGCGAGTTGTTGGTCGTCGTTAACTGCATGACGATAAAGCAGAGGTTCAATACTGCTCTTCTTTATCAAAATATAGGAGAGTTCGTAATTTAGATGCTGACTGGCCTCGTTCATTTGATGCAATAACGCCTTTGCAGTAATTTCCTCTGCAAAGGCCGTTGGAGACATCAAGCTGAACAGTGTCAGTGCACTGACCAGGATTTTCTTCATTCAATGTCCGATTCTAGATGTGCATCTTGCATTGGCGATGCATCACTGTTTAATCTTAGCTGTAACTCATAATCTTCTAACAATGCATGAACACGTTTGCGCTGCTCTTGCAAGTTAGCTTCAGATGCTGGTTTCTCAACAGAGTCACGCGTTAAGCTTACTGGTTCAGCAGAACCCGCAAACGGAATCGTCTGGAGTACAGGCAGCTGTTCTGGTGCTGCTGGGTCACTGCCACCATATTGTTGAACACCTAACACAACAGCTAGAGAAACACAGGCTGCAACGGCAACTTGTCCAAACTGTTGTAACCAAGCTGGAAGCTGGCGCTTCGCTTGTTGAGGTTTCGGTTGTTCTTCAATTGGAGCAACAACAGGTTCTACATTCACTTGGTGCAAGTTCGACATTGAACCGTGTGCTGGCTCGCTTTCAAGCGCAGCGCCAACACTGTTAGCAATGTTCCAACCTTGACTTTCTGGCGCATCCCCACGCATTACATCACCAATTAAATGGTAATTCTGCCAGGTATCCATGCTTTCTTGATCAGACTCCAACTCTGCAATCAGAGCTTTGTCGATCATTTCTCCATCCATGAGTGTCGAAAGCTTTTCTTTATCAGCCATTATTTTCACCATAATTATTACAAGTTCTAGCGTTGTAAAAGAGGTTTAATTTTCTTTTCCACTGCTTCACGAGCTCGGAAAATACGCGAACGTACGGTTCCTACAGGGCAATCCATTACTTCTGCAATCTCTTCGTAGCTCAAACCTTCGAGCTCACGCAACGTCATTGCAGTTTTTAAGTCTTCTGGTAGCGCTTCAATCGCTCCAAAAACGACTTGTTTCAATTCGTTTGACAGCGTTAAGTTCTCAGGGTTCGATATTTCTTTTAACGCGCTGCCTGTTTCGTAATATTCTGCATCTTCTGCATCTACATCTGTTGCTGGCGGCCTACGGCTCTGGGCAACGATATGATTTTTAGCGGTGTTCACGGCAATTCGGTACAACCATGTATAGAAGGCACTCTCGCCACGAAAGTTAGGTATCGCGCGGTAAGCTTTAATAAAAGCTTCTTGTGCTACATCTGGTACATCACCGGAATTATTCACGTATCGAGAGATAAGATTACAGACTTTGTTTTGATACTTAACTACTAATAAGTTAAATGCCTGCTTATCTCCACTCTGAACTCGCTCAATCAACACTTGATCGGTTAGCTGCTCGTTCATTCGAGCGGGTACTCCTATTGTTATAGCCCTTACCTTCACAGATATGGGTACTAATTATGCGAAATGTAGTATTGACACCACCGTCTACAAGAGCACTATTGTGACTAAGCCAAATACTGAAAGTTCCAACTTTCTTAAAATTATTTGCCATTATTGTTTCACAATGTGATGTAATAAAAATAGTTATCCCTATCAATTTGGGGAAACTTGAGCAAAAGCAATGGTATTGAGCAATTAAATATTTCTAGATAGCTGTCTATATCTTGATTCTGCGTAACGTTTTAGGATGACTTGGGAGATTATAACAGTCTTACCGCAACTCCTAAAACAAGACAAGGTCAATTGAGAGTGGGCAACTCGACTATAGCCCGGGATTGAATAAGTTTTATGAACGCAAACCGTGAACATCAGTGTGATGTATTAGTGGTAGGAAGTGGTGCGGCAGGCTTGTCATTAGCCTTACGTGTAGCAGAACATGCAAAAGTAATTGTATTAAGCAAAGGACCACGTAGCGAAGGATCGACGTATTACGCACAAGGTGGTATTGCCGCGGTATTCGATGAATCAGACAGTATTGAGTCTCACGTAGAAGATACTCAAATTGCTGGTGCTGGGCTATGTGAAGAAGATACAGTTCAATTCATTGCTGAAAACGCAAAAGAGTGTGTGCAGTGGCTAATTGATGGCGGTGTTCCATTTGATAAAGATGAGAACAGCACCGAAGGCCAACCTAAATATCACCTCACCCGTGAGGGTGGACACAGCCACCGCCGAATTTTGCACGCTGCCGATGCAACTGGCATGGCGATGCAAACCTCATTACAAGACAACGTCAATAATCACCCCAACATCGAGATCTTTGAGCGTCACAATGCGCTTGATTTGATCACAGAAGATAAAGTCGGTGGTTCGAAAGACAAAGTTATCGGTGCCTACATCTGGAACCGTAACCAAGAACACGTAGAAACCGTGCGTGCTAAATTTGTGGTACTTGCAACTGGCGGCGCTTCCAAGGTTTACCAATACACTTCAAACCCGGATGTCTCTTCAGGTGATGGTATTGCTATCGCTTGGCGTGCGGGTTGTCGTGTCGCAAACCTCGAATTCAACCAATTCCACCCAACATGTCTATTCCACCCAGAGGCGCGTAACTTCCTTCTGACAGAAGCATTGCGTGGCGAAGGCGCTTATTTACGTCGTCCTGATGGTTCAAGATTCATGAAGGACTTCGACGAGCGTGGTGAACTGGCTCCTCGTGATGTGGTTGCTCGTGCGATTGACTTCGAAATGAAGCGTTTAGGCGCAGACTGCATGTATGTTGACATCAGCCACAAGCCTGAAGAATTCATTACCGCGCATTTCCCAATGATCCATACGCGTTTGATGGATTTGGGTATCGACATGACCAAAGAGCCGATCCCTATCGTACCGGCTGCCCACTACACTTGTGGTGGTGTCATGGTGAATAAGCAAGGTCAAACCGACTTAACTAACTTATATGCGATTGGCGAAGTGAGCTACACCGGCCTGCACGGTGCGAACCGTATGGCTTCAAACTCATTGCTTGAGTGTGTTGTATACGCATGGGCAGCAGCGAAAGATATCGTTGAGAACATCGACCAATCTCAACTGTGTGCAGAACTTCCAGCATGGGATGAAAGCCAAGTCACCAACAGTGATGAAGAGGTGATCATTCAGCACAACTGGCACGAGCTAAGACTGTTCATGTGGGATTACATGGGTATTGTTCGAACGGATAAACGTCTAGAACGTGCAATGCGCCGTATTCAGATGCTGCAGCAAGAAACTCATGAGTACTACAGCTACTTTAAGGTTTCGAACAACCTGCTTGAACTGCGTAACTTATTGCAAGTGGCTGAACTGATGGTGCGTTGTGCGATGCAACGTAAAGAGAGCCGAGGCCTGCACTATACGTTGGATTACCCAGAGCTTGCAGAAGACAGCGGCCCAACCATTCTCACACCAGAGAGAAACCAATCATAACCATTGGTTAAAAGTTATTAGCGGCTTAGTGCGTTAACTAAAAGCAATTAGATGAAAGGGAGCCAAGTGCTCTCTTTTTTTTATCTACGCTTTCTTTTATTTGATGCTCTAGCTTATCTCGCGGGCTCGTTGTAGGTTTGCCAGAAAATGTCGATACTCACGCTCATCACAACTGTCTCGCCATAACAGTACCGAATGCCCACATTCAAAACTCAGCTTAACGAAAAATTGCGCCCAAACCTTATTGACGGTCTTGAGAACATAAGGTTGGTCATTCAACCTAACTTCCCCATCGTGCTTGTAATCGAAACAACCTTGAGCCGCATTAACCACAACCGTATCAGTTTTGAATAAAGAGATCATGAGGTACAAACAGTAGAGACTGGCAACAAGAGGGATGGAGGAGAATACGATGAAAAACAAAAGGCACCCAAAAATAGTGCCTTTTGCAAATAATGCGGAATATGAAGGGTTAAGCTGAAGCCTAACGAACCTTGCTGAGGTTATGCGCGACAATTTTATCAACCATTGATGCATGACCTAGGTTTTCACTACGCCCGTGTCCCATCACCCAAGTAAACAAATCTGGGTCATCACACTCTAATAGAGAAACAAACTCGCGCTGTTCCTGCTCTTGCAACGAATCAAAACACTCTTCAAAAAATGGCATGATGACGACATCAAGTTCTAACATGCCGCGACGGCAACCCCATTTAATTCGTGCTTTCTGCTCTGCAGTGTACATTGGCTATCCTCACCTATAATTTTTCTTTCTCGGAGTGTAACAAGTCATACGCTCTGCAACTACTATGTGAGTCACAGTCCCTATCTAAGCTCACAAAAAAACCTAGGCTGACAAAGAAACAGAACCGGATTAACATAGAGCCAAATAAAATTCTTAGGAAAGATAAAATGGATTGGAAAAACACATTTCAGCCGCTCGCTCATACGCAAAATGAATCGCTTCCAGAACTAATGATGACACACGTGTCAGATTGGAGCGCAATTACCATGATAGGCGATGACAAAAAGTCGTACCTACAAGGTCAAGTTACGTGCGATGTCGTCACTCTTCCTAATGATGAATCTACATTAGGTGCGCATTGTGATGCGAAAGGAAAGGTATGGAGTATCTTTCGCTTGTTCCACCACAACGGTGGCTACGCACTCATGCAGCCTAAATCGGCAATTGAAGTCGAGCTAGTTGAAATCAAGAAATACGCCGTATTCTCTAAGGTTGATATCGAGCAAACGTCTGACGTTGTTATCGGTGTGATGGGCTCGTCAGCTGATCAATACATTGACTCAATTTCAGAAAGCCAAGGTAAAGTGCGTGTAATCTCTGGTGGCACCGCTGTTCAAGTCTCTGACAACCGTTGGGCTCTACTTGTGACAGAAGAAGCCGCTGAAGCCTTGGTTTCAAGCAGCACTGCAGAAAAAGTATCGGAAGCACTTTGGCAGTATCATGAAATTCTTGATGCTCAGCCGAACCTATCGAAAGCAGAGCAAAACGAGCACATTCCTCAAGCACTTAACCTGCAAGCGATTGGCGGTATCAGCTTTTCAAAAGGCTGCTACACAGGTCAAGAAACGGTTGCTCGCGCTAAGTATCGTGGCATGAACAAGCGTGAAATGCGCATTGTTTCAGGAACGACTTCAGATGTACTGTCTCTTGAAAATACGATTGAACTAGAACGCAGCGTGGGTGAAAACTGGCGTGGCGCAGGCCGACTATTAAACGTGTATCAATTTGCTGATAACCACGCGATGGGTTTGATGGTGTTGCCAAACAACCTTGATGACGATGTTCAGCTTCGATTGACTGCGCAGCCTGATCAAGTGTGGAACATTCTGCCACTGCCTTACAGCCTTGACGAAGAGTAACCACTTGGAAACTCTGATTACACAATGGTTGGATCAACAGCAGGTGGATTATCGCCTGCTGATGCAAAGCAAACCAACCACCAGCATCGAAGAGACAGCGCAAGAACGAGGCATCGATGCCTCTCAAATGGTCAAGTGCATCCTGCTCAAGGATATGGGAAACCAGTATGCGTTAGCCTGTATTGCTGGTGATCGCTCTGTCGACCCTAAGAAAGTACGCTCGGTACTGAATTGCCGTCGAATGACCTGCGTATCACTGAAAGATGTTGAAGCCATCACTGGCTTTAAGGCTGGATGTGTCGGGCCGCTTGCTCTGAAGAGACACATGCCGATCATTTTTGATCCTTCCCTGCAGAACAACGCCTTCGTGACGATCAGCTCTGGTGATCGAATGGCTGGCGTCGCATTGGATCTCGATGATCTTATGGCTTTGTGTGCCCCTATCGTCGCAGAGATCTGTCGATGATCCACTCTAAGGCGCAATTGATCGCAAACCTCACTTAAAGTTTTCATTAAATACATATTTTGTGTGAAGTTCGTCATAAGAAAAACACATTAATAGTAAATATTTAATCAAATTAAAAGCATAAGTAGTCATGATGTTAAATCTGCGTTATTGTTAATTTACTGACTAGCCTTTAGGTAAATCAGTACAAGTGAATCCACTGAGTAACATCAGTATCCACTTTTGTGTAATGCATCTGTGACTATTCGCCCGTTTTAGACGGGCTTTTTTTATGTCTAAAATTTACAATTTGATTACACAAATAAAAAAATCCCGCCTATTCTTATACTTGTAACATCTCTACTGCTTAATACCGAACAGGAAAGTTCAT
This sequence comes from Vibrio sp. Evd11, assembly GCF_900382755.1. Lineage (NCBI taxonomy): Bacteria > Pseudomonadati > Pseudomonadota > Gammaproteobacteria > Vibrionales > Vibrionaceae > Vibrio > Vibrio sp. Evd11. The sequence continues at coordinate 15,387 of NZ_OSDX01000038.1, read as the reverse complement.
GGCAGTTTCCCTACTCACTATTATTTTGAGGAGAAGCTCACGTAAAAATAGATATTTACTACAGGAAGTGCTTAGAACAGCACAAATATCTAATAAACGTCAACTCTGCTGCATATTAATCCACGCTTATCACAATTATTATCACGGATTTTTTCTATAATATGCAGGCTAGGTAAATATAAGGATAATTAAGAATGAGACTGTTTAAGCGCTATACACCGGGTATGATTGCTAAACATGTAAGTCGACTTTTCAAAGGACGAATCTACATTTACGGCGTCGGCAAATTTGAGTTTGATAATGGCAAGCTCGTACTACCGGAGCGAGCAGAGAAACGTCATTTTCAAACCGTGAAAGAGATCAACAGTGAAATCATGAAGCTGCGTTGTGCATACGCCTAATCTGATTATCTAAAGAATTCGAAATAAAAAGGGTTGGCATATTAATGCCAACCCTTTTTTAGTACTTATGATTCTGAAAACCTGTTCTGTCGCGAGTTATTCGTTATGAATGCTCAACAACTTAACCATTAAATCACTATCGGTGAGTCACAGGACGTTTTGCTAAATCAGGAAGGTTCCCAGATAAACCAAGTGCTCTTTTCATGATTTCATCTTTCGCACCAGGCAGTTGACCCGCAAGCTTCATACCGATGCCACGAATCAGCTTCTTGGCTGGATTGTCGCCTTCAAACAGATCTTTAAAGCCCTGCATAGACGCAATCATCTTCGCCGCCTCTGCTTTTCTCCAGCGCTCGTAGCCACGAAGGTTACGCTTGGTACCAATGTCCTCGCCAGCAGCCCACAGCGTTAACAGCTCTTGCGCTAAGCTTGCAGCATCTAATAGCCCTAAGTTGACACCCTGCCCCGCTAACGGGTGAATCGTATGAGCAGCATCACCAACCAAAGCTACACGCTCTACCGCGAAATCTCGCGCATATCGCATACGTAGCGGGAAGGCGAAACGCTCACCAACCACTTCGCATAATCCAAGCTTGGTATCAAATTCAGCCGTGAGCTGTTTATTGAAATCAGCATCCGACATGGATACAAGCTTCTCGGCACGATTTGGTTCCGTAGACCAAACGATAGAGCTCATATTCGTTGGTTGCATTGGCAGGAACGCCAACGGTCCTTGCGGTGTGAATATTTGACGAGCGACACTGTGGTGAGGCTCTGTTGTTTTGATGTTCGCGACAATCGCATTGTGGCCGTAATCCCAATGTGTTAGCGGAATATCTTGCTGTTTGCGAACCCAAGAGTTTGCACCGTCAGCTCCAACAACTAATTTAGCGGTCAGCGCTTGGCCATTGTCTAGCGTTAACCATGCTTCGCTCTCACCAATCGCCATCGTTTTGCACGTAGCTGGCATGTATAGGCTGACATTATCTTGCTTCTTAACCTGATCAAGCAACGCTAATTGAATTACGCGGTTCTCTACAATATGGCCTAGGTTAGGCTGTGCTAAGCGTGTCGAGTCAAACTCGATGCGAGCAAAACTGTCTTGTTCCCATACTTCCATCGCTTGGTAGGGCGCAGCACGTCTTTGTTCGATACCTTGCCATGCCCCTAGGTTACGCAGAATGACTTCACTCGAACGGCTCAGTGCCGACACTCGCACATCGGGTAATTCACTAAGCCCTTCACTGGGAGCTTTGCCTTCAATCACCGCAACTCTTAAGTCACTGTCTTTCAATGCGGCCGCGAGCGCTAAGCCAACCATGCCACCGCCAACAATAGCGATATCAACACTTTGCATCATTATTTTTTACCTTATCTATCTACTAGGCCAAGCGTATGACGCAAAAGTGGACCTTTAAGAGATGGGAGGTTATCGATTACGGCTAACCCAAGATTACGCCCAATACGAGCGGTCATAAAATCATTTGAGAACAGATGAACGAGGCTTGAAGTCAACGTAATCGTAGTGTCTCGGTCTTGTTCTCTACGCTTTCTAAAGTTAACAAGACCAGTGTAACACCCAACATCATCCAGTTGGTTACATAACTCTTCAGCCAAAGAAGCGACATCACGAATGCCGAGGTTAAAACCTTGGCCCGCAATGGGGTGAAGCGTTTGAGCAGCATTGCCTACGATCGCAAAACGATGAGAAATATTCTGCTGGCGATGACGAAGAATTAATGGGTAACTCGCACGCTTGCCCACTTTATCTAATCGACCCAATCGCCAACCAAAATCTTTCTGCAGCTGCTCAAGAAATTCATCATCGCTTAAAGCGGTGACTTGCTGCGCTTGCTCTGGTGGTAAACACCAAACCAGCGATAAACGGTTGTCGCTCATCGGTAACAGAGCAACTGGCCCATGATGAGTAAAACGCTCAAAGGCTCGGCCTTGATGAGGTTCACTAGCAACGATATTGGCAATCACAGCAACTTGTTCAAAGTCATGTTCACTCAATGGGATATTCAGTTGCTGACAACAGGTTGAGATAGCACCGTCAGCTGCAACCAATAACTTAGTGGTTACTGTTTGCCCACTTGTCAGCTCAATCGTCGTTAACGATTCATCACGTTCAACGGTTCTAACAGACTCAGGGCAAAGCATCGTAATTGCAGCTTCTGATTCTAATTTCTGCTGATAGATCCGACCAACATCCGCCAACTCCACCACGTAGCCAAGCGCATCAACAGCAAGATCTTCACTGTAGATGTCCGTCATTCCAGCATGACCTCGATCTGATACATGAATATCTTTGATCGGGGTTGCAACGGGAGCGATAGATTGCCACAACTGCAAAGAGTCAAGGATCTGCACAGTGCCATAAGACAAAGCAATAGAACGAGAATCGAATCCAGGGTGAGCTTGATGATCAACCTGATAAGGCTCCACTACCGCAATAGACAGAGAGCCTTGACTTAAGTGATTCAGAGCAAGGGCCAAAGTTGCCCCCGCCATTGCACCACCAGCAATTACAACATCATACTGAGCCATCATAACCTCAAACGAGCAAACGAATTAGTGAATGGTTGGAGCGGCATCTTCAGATGGACGAGCACCAAACTCAGCATGAATCGTTAATGCACACGCTTTAACATGCTCGATAACGTGTTCTAGAAGCTGTGCTTGCTCTTCTAAGTCGTCTTCTTCATCAATACCCAGCTTCGCCATCTCTTCCAGATCAGCCAAGGCTTCTTTGGTACCATCAGACGCTTTGTTTAACGGAGCGCCCACTAAACCCAAACCAGAAATAAAGTGGTTAATCCAATCAGAAACACCATCAGCAAGGTCAAATAGGCTCGCACTTGCGTCTTCATCAGGCAACAACATAGATAATTCCATACCAGAACCAGTAATTTCGCTGGTCGTCACCTTTAATGTAGCTTCTGCTAACGTTAAGACACGATCAGGCCAACCCATGCCTTCATTGGTGTAATCAAAGATCAGTGGTTGCCAGCTTTTATCTGTAAGGTTTAAACCTCCACTTAACATACCCGTTAACAGACCATGCATTTCAGCAGGTGTTACGGCTAGGCTTGCCGATTGAAGTTCAGTCGCAACCGTTAGGTAGTCAGGTAAAGTAGTTTCGCTCATCAGTAGCTCGCTCAGTTATTCTTTATATCGATAGTATAATCGTACCACTTCACCCCAATTCTGGTAAGCATCGATCCCCAGCAATTGAAGGATGACTGACTACCAAATGTTCAATTTGCTGAATTACTGTGTGCTCAAGCTCTCATTTACAAACAGTCACTCTGAAAAGCTTGAATCTTAATAGCGGTTTACCTATAGTTTCTCCCTCAGAGGAGATTGCTTCCTCAGCGGTGTTTGCTCTTTTTCTTTTTCAAAAATGAGAAAGTGCAACAGCCTTAAAAATAGCGCGTTAAAGAGTTCATCCATCATGAGTAATCAAGCGGTAGACGTTGAAATATTAGGAAAACTGACTCGAGTTAATTGTCCTCCAGGGCAAGAGGAGTCATTAATTGCAGCGGCGGCCGATCTTGATAATCGATTGAAAGAGATGGCTGAACGTACTAAGGTAACCAATGAAGTGAAGCTGCTAACGATCGCGGCTCTGAACATTTGCTATGAATTACAAACCAAGAAGTTTGAAGCGAATGATGAACAAAACGCACTGACCGAGCGAATGGAACAGCTCACGACATCACTTTCAGATGTCCTCAGTAAAGTTAAGCACGGACAGCAATAGCGTACACAAAATTTACCCTGGAGTGTTTGTCAGAGGATTCACGTCCCCGAGCCGATAAGCAATCCCTAAGGGTTAGTACTTGAGTGCTATTGAGCATGCTCGGCCCGCCGAGAAGCCTACGGTAATCATTGCTGATCCGCCTTGAACTCGCTGGTTCAAGGGCCATCTATTCTCAACGGCACTTTGGGGTATCCCTTCTTATGAAGACGCTCACACGCAGCGAATTTCGCAAACAGATCCGTATCAAACGCAATACCTTATCTGGCGACCAACAAACTCAATCCGGTATAGACTTAGTTAAGCAGTGCTCTCAGCTTGATGAGATTCAGTCAGCTCAACATATCGCCCTCTATATTTCCATTGATGGCGAACTCAATACCCAGCCTTTAATTGAATGGTTATGGGCGCAAGGTAAACAAACTTATTTACCGGTATTACACCCCTTCTCTGCCGGACATCTGCTGTTTCTACATTACTCACCAACCACATCCACTGTTTTGAATAAGTACGGCATTGTCGAACCTCAGCTCAATCAGATGCTGGTCAAACCTTGTCAGCAACTCGATCTCATTCTGACTCCCCTTGTAGGCTTTGACTCTCAAGGGCATCGCTTAGGCATGGGCGGCGGATATTACGATCGTACCTTGGCTCGATGGTTTGAGACTGGTGAAGGCGCAACGCCAATTGGTTTGGCTCATGATTGCCAGCATGTCGATACACTGCCAATTGAAGAATGGGACATTCCGTTACCTAAAATCGTGACTCCGAGTAAGACTTGGCAATGGGAAAACAACCATTAAAGCGCTATAATCCCGCCGCAAACGTTAACCTCGATATGCAAACGCTAACCCAATATCTAAACGTTAACTTCATCATTACGCAAACGATTAATTCAAAGTACAAGACCTTATTCAGGAGAATGGCATGACTCAAGATGAAATGAAAAAAGCAGCTGGCTGGGCAGCACTTCAATATGTTGAAGAAGGCAGCATTGTAGGTGTAGGTACAGGCTCTACAGTAAATCACTTCATCGACGCACTAGGCACAATGAAAGAAAAAATCAAAGGTGCGGTTTCAAGCTCTGTAGCCTCTACTGAAAAACTAGAAGCGCTGGAAATCAAAGTATTTGAGTGTAATGACGTATTCAAGTTAGACATCTATGTTGATGGCGCAGATGAGATCAACGGTTCACGCGACATGATCAAAGGCGGCGGTGCTGCGTTGACTCGTGAAAAAATCGTAGCGGCTATCTCTGATAAGTTTATTTGTATTGTTGACGGTACTAAAACAGTTGATGTGTTGGGTAAATTCCCACTGCCTGTTGAAGTTATCCCAATGGCACGTTCATATGTTGCACGTGAACTAGTAAAGCTTGGTGGTGACCCAGTTTACCGCGAAGGTTGCACAACCGATAACGGCAACGTAATCCTAGATGTGTACGGCATGGCAATCGAAAACCCGAAACAACTAGAAGATATCATCAACGGTATTGCTGGCGTAGTTACGGTTGGTCTATTTGCTCACCGTGGTGCTGATGTGGTTATCACAGGCACACCTGAAGGGGCAAAAATTGAAGAATAAATAATAGAAGATTGAGTTTTTCTGTTACTTCATTACATACGGTGCCCAAGGGCGCCGTTTTTTTTGCTTTTCGCCTGTAAAATTATGTCTTATTCCGTAATTTTCTTACCCAAAACATTTTTTTTTTGTTACTTTATTGTTCAGAAGACGCACAGGGAAAACGTTTGTCTCCTGACAAAATGGTGAATAAGTTCCTCTTTTAGCCGTTTTGTAGCACGTGCGCCGCATTTGCCCAACCTTTCCATTTTAAGGACGAGAACAATGGCCAAAGTTTCACTGGAAAAAGAAAAAATTAAAATTCTACTTCTAGAGGGTCTTCACCCTTCTTCTGTAGAAGTACTGCAAGCCGCTGGTTACACCAATATTGAGTACCATAAAGGCTCACTACCTGAAGATGAACTTCTTGAAGCAGTGAAAGATGCTCATTTCATTGGTATCCGTTCTCGCACCAACATCTCCCAAGAAGTTATTGATGCAGCAGAAAAGCTAGTTGCAGTCGGTTGTTTCTGTATTGGTACTAACCAAGTTAACCTTCAAGCGGCAGCAAAACGCGGTATCCCTGTTTTCAATGCACCGTTCTCAAATACTCGAAGCGTTGCTGAGCTGGTTCTTGGTCAAGTTTTATTGCTACTACGCGGTATCCCAGAGAAGAATGCTCTTGCTCACCGTGGTATCTGGAAAAAGAGTGCTGACAACTCTTACGAGGCTCGCGGTAAGCGTTTAGGTATCATCGGTTACGGTCACATTGGTACTCAGCTGGGTATTATTGCTGAAAACCTTGGTATGCGTGTTTACTTTTACGATATCGAAAACAAGCTGTCTTTGGGTAACGCAACTCAAGTTCACACTATGACTGACTTGCTGAACAAGTGTGACGTGATCTCTTTGCACGTACCTGAAACCAATGAAACCAAGAACATGATGGGTAAAGAAGAGTTCGAGCGCATGAAGCCTGGTTCTATCTTTATCAATGCAGCACGTGGCACGGTAGTCGATATCCCAGCTCTGTGCGGCGCTCTAGATTCTGGTCACCTTTCAGGTGCAGCAATCGATGTATTCCCAACGGAACCAAAAACCAATGCTGACCCATTTGAGTCACCATTGATGCAGTTCGATAACGTGATCCTAACGCCTCACGTGGGTGGTTCAACTCAGGAAGCACAAGAGAACATCGGTGTTGAAGTAGCAGGTAAGCTTGCTAAGTACTCTGATAATGGCTCTACGCTATCAAGTGTTAACTTCCCTGAGGTTTCACTGCCATTGCATACAGGCACTTCTCGTTTGCTGCACATCCACGAGAACCGTCCAGGTATTCTTACTCAGATCAACACCATCTTCGCTGAAGAAGGGATCAACATTGCAGGTCAGTATCTACAAACTGCCGCAGATATGGGTTATGTGGTTATCGATGTGGAAGCTGATCGTTCACAAGAAGCTCTGCTTAAATTGAAAGAAATCGAAGGCACTATCCGTGCTCGTCTTCTTCACTAATCATCGAATTAGATCATAAGTAAAAATAGAAAAGGCTCTCGCAATGAGAGCCTTTTTAGTATTTGGCCTATGGTAGGTAAAAAGATCATGATGATCCAAAACCTTCTTAAGGTGCGTTCACTACTCTTCTAATTGGTAGATCACGTTGACACGATCACGAATGGTGATCGTTGAATCTTCATAAGAGTTCGATTCTGTTCTTGCATCCATCGCCATTGAACGCATGAGTACAGGCTGTGAAGACTGTGCGTTATAATCCACACGCCACACATCACCTAGATCACGCTCAAAACCACTCGCCAATGATTTGGCTTTCGCTCTTGCATCCTTGATTGCTTCTAAGCGAGCCTGTTCTTGATATTTGGCTTGGTCGCGAACTTGTAGTTGAATGTTATCGATCTGATTAATGCCCTGACCAATAGCAATATCCATATAATCATTTAGGTTAGCTAAATCATTAACTTGAACTGTCACATTACGTGAAGCACGGTAGCCAACCAGTTCAGGCTTACCATCTTTCGGGTAATGGTATTGAGGCGATAAATACAGGTTAGAGCTGTGTACGCTAGCCTCATCAACTCCTGCTTTTTGCAGCTTGTTGAGAAAGCCTGTCACGACTTTATCGACAGTATTTTTAGCTTGTTCAGCCGTCATTGTTGATTCTACAACCCTAACAGAGAATGTTGCCATATCCGGTGTCGCGATCACTTCACCATAGCCCGTCGTTGAAATATGCGGAAAAGAGGGAGAGTTTGCCAATGATGGAAAGCTCACAGCACTCAACGCTGCAGTAAGAGTAAGAGACGTTGCTAAGATTTTTGGTACAAACTTCATTAGGAAAACCCACGCTGAACAAATGTTCTTTTATCATAGAGCAATTTGTCGCATAGCCAATCCTGATACCCAACTTCTAACAGAACTTTGACGATGAAAAAACCAACAGCTTACTGAGGTAAGTGATTGTGAGCATAACTTAATATGGCTTGAGAGATTTCCTTCAACACCCCACTCTCAAGCTGCCAATGGTGCCAATAGATACGATAAGACAGCAAGAAGCCGGGCGTGACATCAATCAGTGTCCCTGATTCCAACTCTTCAACAATCTGCAGTCGAGGGATCAAACAATAGGCGACACCAGAGAGAGCGAGTCGCACAAAAGCTTCTGAACTTCCCACCGTATGATTGATAACGCTGTCTCTCGGAACATTAAAATGATCATGCAAAAACTTCTTATGCAGATCATCGTATTGGTCATACGAAACCGCAGGAGCTTTGGTTAATGTCGAATAGTTCACTCCATCAGAGAAGTAGCGTTGATGAAAGCTAGGACTCGCCACACACACGTAGTCCATACGACCGAGATAGTCAGCGCTGCACCCAGGAATAGGCTGTGATTCCAGACTGATCGCCCCTGCGACTTCCCCACTCTTAATTTTTTCTATCGTTCTAGACTCACCATGAATCGCAAGGTTCAACTCCACTTGACGTGAGTTCATCACATCAGATAACGCGGGTAACAGCCATGTCGCCAAGCTATCAGCATTGGTCGCAATGGACAGGGAAAGAGGTTGAGTACCCTCTTCATTCATCAATTCAGGGACAAGCTCATGCTCTAACAAACGAACACGACGATACAAACCCAACAGTTTTTTCCCTGCCGGTGTTGGCCTTGGCGGACTTTCTCTCACAAGCGCGGGTTGGGCTAACCATTTTTCCAGTTGTTTGATGCGTTGAGACACCGCCGATTGGGAGATATATAACTGCTCGGCAGCCCTTTCAAAACTGCGTTGTTTCACCACAGCATCCAGTGCTTCTATCCATTTATAATCCAATCCACGCATCAACTTGCTTCCTTTTTAACCTAATCACCATCAACATTAGCAACTCTAATAATAGATTAAAATCATTAATTATACTTATTTAAAAGGTCGGAGTATCTTCGCCATATAGCACGTAAATATCGTTAATTAAGTGGAGGTTAAAATGAATTTTTGGGTTTTATTACAAGGTTTTGGTCTAGGGGCAAGCATGATTATCCCTATTGGCGCTCAGAATGCGTACGTCTTAAATCAAGGGATAAAACGCAATCACCACCTAACCACAGCGACGATTTGCAGCCTGCTCGATACCTTGTTCATCTCATTGGGTATTTTTGGTGGCGGAGCGATCTTGTCACAGAATGAATTATTGCTCACCTCAGTGACATTGGGGGGTATCGCCTTTCTTACAGTTTATGGCTTGCTATCACTGCGCAGTGCGTTCAGAACACGTGCCAGTGATGAATCAAAAGGTGAGATATTAGCTCGCGGTAAGCGCACCGTTATTTTAGGTGCATTAGCAGTAACTGTATTAAACCCGCATCTCTATTTGGATACCGTGGTGATTCTAGGATCCATTGGCGGACAGTTTGAAGGCAACGACAGAATCGCTTTTGCTATGGGGACGATCTTGGCTTCGTTCGTGTGGTTTTACTCTTTGTCATTGGGCGCTGCAAAGCTAGGCCCAACGCTATCTAAGCCGAAGGTTAAGAAAGGCATCGATATCGCAGTCGCGACTATGATGTTTGCCATTGCAGCAGTGCTTACCAATGGACTAATTGAGCAATACTGGTAAATCTATTTAGCTTCATAAAACCAACAAAAAGGCGGATAACCTAAGTTACCCGCCTTTTCTTATAAAAGCTTATAGCTATAAAAACTAATTGGAGATTAAGCTTCTACTTTATTCATGTGTACATCCATTTGCGGGAATGGGATTTCGATACCTTCGTTATCCAAGCCTTCTTTGATAGCTTGCATAAGGTCGAAATAAACATTCCAGTAGTCAGCAGTGCTAACCCATGGACGAACAACAAAATTAACTGAAGAATCAGCTAGCGTGTGAACACCTACTTGAACACCTGGATCTTTCAATACGCGCTCATCAGATTCACAGATCTTAGTCAGTAGCGCTTTTGTCTTCTGAAGATCAGCGTTGTAAGAAACACCAATCATTAGGTCAATACGGCGCGTCGCATGACGAGAATAGTTAGTGATTGGGCTACCGATAACGCTTCCGTTAGGTACTACAACCATTTTGTTGTCTGGTGTTGTTAAAACAGTTTGGAAGATCTGAATTGAATCAACTGAACCCGCTACACCACCAATTTCCACGTAGTCACCAGACTTGAATGGACGGAATGCAACGATAAGTACACCCGCTGCAAAGTTAGATAGTGAGCCTTGCAGCGCAAGACCAACGGCTAAACCAGCCGCACCAATAACAGCAACTACAGACGCAGTTTGAACGCCTAAACGACCAAGTGCAGCGATAAGAACAATAACAAACAAAAAGTAACGAACTAAACCGTGGATAAACTCCACAACAGCTCGATCCATCTTCTTCTTCTCAAGAACCTTAGATACGCTATTCGCGACTGCTTTAACAATCAAGTTACCAAAAAATAGAATTATCAGTGCAGAGATAATGTTTACACCGTATTGGATAAATAGATCTGAATTATTTGTTAACCACTGCTCGGCCTGAGATAAACCATCCACAATTGGAGTCTCAAGCGCTGTCGAACTATCAGCCATAATGTGCATCCTCTATATAATATGCTATGAGCTAAACTTACTTTTACAATAATAAACAGTTTAACTCCTGTTAAGTCACTGTGTTAAAAGTAAATTAAAGCCAAGTCCTTTTTATAAACTGAACCAGGTCCAGTTTTTCGGCACGATATCCTATCTTTGACCGATTGCAAAGTCATATTTATGTAAGCTTTTGAATTAATAAAACTTACCAATAAACGCAAATACCGATAACTAAAAGACTACGAAATTTATTCACCGTAGGCTAGGTTTTTCACATATTTAATACAAGTTTTTATCAGACATAAAAAAACCCGCTCAATGAGCGGGTTTTTAAAACTTAAAGAGTACTTAATTCAAAGAATTATAGTACGTCTACAGCATTAAGGTCAGCGAATGCTTTCTCAAGACGAGTAACCATTGAAGACTGAGCAGCACGTAGCCATACGCGTGGATCGTAGTACTTCTTGTTTGGCGCAGCTTCGCCAGTTGGGTTACCGATTTGACCTTGTAGGAAATCGAAGTTATCAGCAGAGTACTGACGGATACCATCCCAAGTTGCCCACTGTGTATCAGTATCGATGTTCATTTTGATAACACCGTAGCCGATAGACTCTTGGATTTCTGCTTCAGAAGAACCAGAACCACCGTGGAATACGAAGTTTAGAGCGTTAGGTGCAATACCGAACTTCTCTGCACAGTATGCTTGAGAGTCACGTAGGATAGTTGGAGTAAGTACAACGTTACCAGCTTGGTAAACACCGTGTACGTTACCGAAAGATGCAGCGATAGTGAAACGTGGGCTAACAGCCATTAGCTTCTCGTATGCGTATGCTACGTCTTCTGGAGAAGTGTAAAGCTCAGATGCGTCCATATCAGAGTTATCAACGCCGTCTTCTTCACCACCAGTACAACCAAGTTCGATCTCGATTGTCATGTCCATTTTAGCCATGCGAGCTAGGTAAGTAGCACATGTTTCGATGTTCTCTTCTAGAGACTCTTCAGAAAGGTCTAGCATGTGAGAAGAGAATAGAGGCTTACCAGTTTGTGCGAAGAACTCTTCACCAGCGTCTAGTAGACCGTCGATCCATGGTAGAAGTTTCTTAGCAGCGTGGTCAGTGTGCAGGATAACTGGAACACCGTAAGACTCAGCGACAGCGTGTACGTATTTTGCACCAGCTACAGCACCAAGAACTTGTGCGCCTTGACCTTCAAGTTTAACGCCTTTACCTGCGAAGAATGCAGCGCCGCCGTTAGAGAACTGAACAACAACTGGAGACTTAACTTTAGCAGCCGCTTCTAGTACTGCGTTAATAGAGTCAGTACCAACAACGTTTACTGCAGGAAGAGCAAATTTGTTTTCTTTTGCTACTTCAAATACTTTCTGTACGTCATCGCCAGAAATTACACCAGGTTTTACAAAATCGAAGATCTTAGACATGGAAATAGTCCTATTTATTCTATTCGTTTTAAGATAAAAAACTTAAGTTTAAAAATTTGCAATCGTTTGCTCACAACTCCCGCTATTCTAGCAAATAAGTGTGATATGCAGCAAACGTTAAAAGGCGAGATTCACATCTCGCCTTTCTAAATCAATTACGCTTTAGCACGCTCTTCAAGCATAGCTACTGCAGGAAGTACTTTGCCTTCAACAAACTCAAGGAAAGCACCGCCACCAGTAGAGATGTAAGAAACATCTGCTTTGATACCGAACTTGTCGATAGCCGCTAGCGTGTCACCACCGCCTGCTACAGAGAAACCTTCAGAGTCCGCGATTGCTTTAGAAATACCAGCAGTACCCGCTTCGAAGTTTTTGAATTCGAATACGCCTACAGGGCCGTTCCAAAGAATCGTTTTTGCGTTGCCGATGATTTCAGCTAGAGCTGCAGTTGAATCTGGGCCAAGGTCGAAGATCATGTCGTCGTCTTGAACTTCAGAAACGTGCTTAATTTCAGCTTCTGCGTTTTCGTCGAATGCTTTAGCACATGCAACGTCAGTCGCTACTGGGATAGCACACTCTTTCATTAGCTTCTTAGCAGTTTCAACTAGGTCAGCTTCGTATAGAGACTTACCTACGTTGTGGCCTTCAGCAGCAATGAACGTGTTCGCGATACCACCACCAACAACAAGTTGGTCAGCGATTTTAGAAAGAGATTCTAGAACGGTTAGTTTAGTAGAAACTTTAGAACCACCAACGATAGCCACTAGTGGGCGAGCTGGGTTGTCCATTGCTTTACCAAGAGCTTCAAGCTCAGCAGCTAGAAGAGGACCAGCACATGCTACAGGAGCGTAAGTACCAACGCCGTGTGTAGAAGCTTGAGCACGGTGAGCTGTACCGAATGCGTCCATCACGAAGATGTCACATAGTGCAGCGTATTGCTTAGAAAGTGCTTCTTCGTTCTTCTTCTCGCCTTTGTTAAAACGAACGTTTTCAAGAACAGTTAGTTCGCCAGCGTTTAGCTCTAGGCCATTTACGTAATCTTTCGCTAGCTTAACTTCGCAGTCTAATGCGTCGTTTAGGTAGTTAACTACAGGAGCTAGAGAGAACTCTTCGTTGTATTCGCCTTCAGTAGGACGACCAAGGTGAGAAGTAACCATAACTTTTGCGCCAGCTTCTAGGCAAAGTTTGATAGTTGGTAGAGATGCTAGGATACGTGCATCTGAAGTTACTTTACCGTCTTTTACTGGTACGTTTAGGTCAGCACGGATAAATACGCGTTTACCTGCAAGTTCCAGGTCAGTCATCTTGATCACAGACATGATTTGTCCTCTCAAATTTAAATAAAAATAAAGTTTTGGAAACTCAGCAACCCTGCTAAGCCTATAAATTATTCAACTGGTAATTCTTTCACTACTAGTAATATGTGGACGCTTAGCATTTAATTCAAGCTAAAAAATAAATAATCCGCACATTTGCTTCCAGGTCTTACTTCTTGCCTTCAGAAGCTTCCATTGCAAGAACCGTATCCAGCATTCGGTTTGCAAAGCCCCATTCATTATCGCACCACACCAGCATTTTCACTAAGTGGCCGTTGCTCACTCGAGTTTGTGAACCATCAACAATTGCGCTATGGGGATCGTGATTAAAATCGATGGAAACGAGCGGCGCTTCAGTATAGTCAACTATATTGTGTAATGTACACTGGGAAGCATTAACAATGGTTTGATTTACGTCATTAACTTTCACATTTGTATTAATTGTGACACTTAAATCCATCGCAGTGACGTTTACCGTCGGCACACGCACAGATATCGCTTCGAACTTGTTAGAAAATTTCGGGAAGATTCTTTCAATACCTTTATGCAATTTAGTGTCGACAGGAATGATAGATTGGCTTGCTGCTCGAGTACGACGCAAGTCGCTATGGTATGCATCAATAACTTGCTGATCATTCATTGAAGAGTGAATGGTCGTAATGGTACCTGACTCAATACCAAAGGCATCATCAAGTACTTTAATGATAGGGACAATACAGTTAGTGGTGCATGAACCATTGGAAACGATTCGGTGGTCAGCTTCGATAGTATCGTGATTTACACCATAGATAATGGTGTTATCAAGGTCGTTAGCACCAGGGTGTGAAAACAGTACCTTTTTAGCTCCAGCAGCGATGTGCGCTAGGCCATCATCTCGGCAACCGTAAACACCGGTACAATCGAGAACAATATCGACTTCAAGATCACGCCAAGGCAACAGTTCAATATCAGCCAGGTGTAAGATACGAATGGTATCAAACTCGCCTTTATCTTCAGCACCAATGCCATGATGAACATAAATGTGCTCTTGATCATTAGAGATTTTCTTGCCGAAGCGGCCGTGACTGGTGTCGTACTGCAATAGGTGAGCCATAGCGTCAGGTTGAGCAAGCTCATTGACCGCTACTACTTTGATTTGTTGGCTTTTGCCACTTTCATAGACAGCGCGCAATACATTGCGCCCTATTCGTCCAAATCCATTTATCGCGACTTTTAGCATAGTTCCGTACATCTAACCAAAATTTCGTGCAACAGATGATAACTGAATCCTACCAAAAAGGCATTACTTGAATAACTCAGTCTACTTAGGACAAATTGATCTGCTGCTTGTAAGGATTAGTCTAGGAGAAAACAAATCCCAGATACAAAAAACCGAGCTCTACGCTCGGTTTTTTCTTTCATTTTACTGTTAACACTAGGCTAGCAATCAATGATTAAGCAAGAAGCTCTTTCGCTGTGTTTACTACGTTTTCAGTAGTGAAACCGAACATCTTGAATAGTTCGCCTGCTGGTGCAGATTCGCCAAACGTTGTCATACCGATGATCTTGCCACCAAAGCCAACGTACTTGTACCAGAAATCAGCGATGCCAGCTTCTACAGCGATACGAGCTGTAACGTCAGATGGCAGTACAGACTCACGGTACTCAGCGTCTTGCTTATCGAACGCGTCAGTAGCAGGCATAGATACTACGCGTACTTTCTTGCCTTCAGCTGTTAGTTCAGCAGCAGCGCTAACCGCTAGTTCAACTTCAGAACCTGTAGCGATAAGGATAAGCTCTGGTTTGCCTTCACAATCTTTCAGGATGTAACCACCCTTAG